>NZ_CAKJTR010000001.1:0-20484 GCF_917627355.1 Protofrankia sp. Cj3
TCTAGGACCATGCCAATAAGGAGGGCAAGCGGGTCGTTGGTCAGCAGCTCGTCGGCTTCGTCGATCTGGCTCAGATGCAGTCCCACATCATCACCGTAGCCGACCATCTCGGCCGGCCACCGCGGGCGGCGGTCAGATCGCCGTGTAGTCGGTGTAATCCCGGCAGGCTTCATAATCGTCGGCGTCGAGGTAGTGGCACCATGGAAGCTGCGAGTCGGGAAAGCGGAGTCGGCTCGTGCCCTTCCAGCTCGCCACCTCGACATGACGCCCGAGATCTCGAACGGTCTCCAGTGCGGGCACGAGGTCCGTGTCGCGGCTGAACAGGACGCCGACGTCGTAGGCGCCCTCGCAGGCAAGCCGCACGAGGTCCACGGCCAGGGCGACGTCGATGCCCTTCTCCTGCGCGGGCTCGGCCGGCCATGCCTTGGGGTAGCGGAGCTGGCGGCGGACGACCGCGACTCCCGGATCACGGGTCCAGCGGTCGGCCTGCCGGTCACTGGCCCTGGCTGCCGCCGGCTGGTGATCAGGGCTTGGGCGCCCGCGGTAGATGCGGACAGCGGCAAGGTCGCCCTCGAGTCGTCGCCTGTCAACGATCCGCCGCGCCACGCGCAGGGGATCGACATGTCCATGTCGGCCAGGAGTGCCAGAAGGCAGGAACGTGCTGCGGGCCGACAGATGAACGTTCTGGTAGTCGATGAAGACGGCGACTCGTGGGGTCATGGCGTAGCCGATCTATAAAAAAGCCCCGCCAGTCCCGGAGGACGGCGGGGAGGAAGTGACTACGAGGCTACCGGGGCCGATCCGGACTCGTCAAACGCCGACGTGGTCGCTCGCCCTGCTCTTCGCTCCAGCGGCCACAGAAACGGCGCGCGACGCTACGTAGTCAAACAGGCGCGAAACGCCCCTTCCCACTCCATCCTTCCGAGACTGGCTGGTCCAGCACCATCCCGATCAACAGCGCGAGTGGGTCGTTCGTCAGCAGCTCGTCGGCCTCGTCGATCTGGCTCAGGTGCAGTCCCACGGCTTCACCGTAGCCGACCGCGCAGCGGTGGCCCTTTGGTGGGACGACGTCAGGACGGCCGGTCGGCGACGGCGACCGAGTCGTCGAGACGATCCGGACGCTCGACAGCCGCGCCGGTCGCCCCAAGCGACGGCGCGCCGCTCCCTCTCAGCGCACGCCACCGCCGGACGACGATCCGGCTGACCAGGAACACGAGCAGGGCGGTGAGCAGGTGCCAGATGAAGTGGGTGCCCTCTGGGTCGAAACCGCAGACCTTCCGATCGATCGTGCGGGCGAACAGCCCCAGCGCGAAGACGCCGCCGGCCACGGCCAGCGCCGGCCAGTGCCGGGCGCGGGACGCGTCCCTGGAGGAGGCGAGCATCCCGGCGATCATCACGATGAGGATCAGAACCGGCACGTAGATGCCGGACCGGTTCGGGATGACGGTGCCTACGGTCAGCCCGAAGACGGCCGTGAAGGCGATGAAACCGGCGACGCCGAGCAGGCAGCCTCGCCGGGACAGCCCGTAGAACCAGTACAGGAAGCTCGCGAAATAGCACAGCACGAACAGCCCGATCGGCACAATGTCTAGAACTTTCGACCACCGGGTGGCCAGCGTGTGGAACGCGAAGCTGCCCGCGCCGATCAGCACGGCCAGACCAGGCATGAAGCCGACGCTGATCGGGACGTCACGCTCGGAGCGCAGCATCCGCCACAGGGCGACTCCCGCGGCGACATAGGCGATGTTGCTGACCGCATCGAGCGGCTCGCCCCAGAACGCAGGGGACGTCCGTTCGCAGTACTCATAGACGTGCCCGCCCCAGTTCATCGACTCAGCCCCAATCTGCCGATTTCGTGTCGCGCCAGGCACGATCGATCAGAAATGATCATTGAATGACGATCGGATTCAGGTCGAGACGGTGGTGGACACCGGCCCGCCGCCGGGTACTCCCCCAAGCCGCCGCGGCCCCGCGGCCAGCGACGGCGTGGTGCCGACCCGCGCGAGGTTGAGCGCCGGCCCGGCCATCGCCGTGGTCACGATGGCCATCAGCACCATCATCGAGTAGACGCGCCGGTCGATGAGGCCTAGGTCGAGGCCGGCCGACAGCATGACGATCTCGGTCAGGCCCCGTATGTTCATTAGGATCGCCAGCGGTACGGACATGGTGTGCCCTAGCCCGGCGAGCCCGCCCCCAACATAGGCACCGACGATCTTGGTCGCCACGGCGACGGCGACGAGCAGCACCAGCACCGCGACGCCGCGCACGCCGATCCCGGACAGATCGACCTTGGATCCCGAGATCACGAAGTAGAGCGGCAGCAGGAGCTGCCCACCGAACTGCCCCAGACCGTCGATCACCGACGCCCGGACCTCGTCCGGACCGGTACGCGGCAGGATCACGCCGAACGCGAACGCGCCGAAGATGTAGTGCACGCCCATCCACTCGGTGGCGGCGCAGGACAGCGGCAGGCCCGCTGACAGCACAGTCAGCAGCGTCCGCTGGAGCACACCCCGCTCGGCGGCGCGCGCGAACAGCCGGCGCAGCAGGGGCCGGACGACCGTCAGCAGGATCAGGACGTACACGGGCAGGAAACCGACATGCCACTGGCCGCCGTGGCCGCACAGCGCCGCCACGGCGGCCAGCCCGAGCCACGCGGCGACATCCCCGACGGCCGCCGCGGCCAGGGCCAGTCCACCGAGCGGGACCCGTTCAAGGCCCCGCTCCGTGAGCACCCGTGCGAGCACCGGGAACGCGGTCACCGACATCGCCACCCCGAGAAACAGGACGAACCCGAGATGGCTGCCAGTGGCGTAGCGCCCGACCAGCGGCAGCGCGACCAGCGTGCCCCCGGCCAGCGGAACCAGCACCGAGCCGGCGGCCACCGTGACGGCGCTTCGGGCGCGCCCGCGCAGGAGCGCCCCCTCCAGTTCGTAGCCGACCACGAACATGAACAGGGCCAGCCCGATCATCGCAAGCGCATTGACCAACGGCAGGACATCCGGCGCCAGCAGCCGGTGCCACATGGAGTCGGGCAGCAGTGGCCCGGCCGCTATACCAGCCACGATCTCCCCGAGTACGGCGGGCTGGCCGAGGCGGACCGCCGCGAGGCCGATCAGTTTGGCAGTCGCCAGCAGGATGGCCACCGTGAGGAACAGGCCGACCGTGGCGTTACCTGTCATCGAGACGCTCTCCCGCGGTCACGGACGTGGGCACCGGCACCGGTCGGGACGCGGGCTCGGGCTCGGGCGCGCGGACGAACAGCGCCGCGGCCACCAGGCCAAGGGCGAGGATGGCGGCCGGCAGGTACATGGACTCCCCCAGCGCCGATCCGAACGCGTGGCGGACGGCGGGCGTCATGATCCCGGTGACCGAGCCACCGTCGACAACGGCATCGGCGTCCAGGCCGTGCGCCGCCATTCTGCTCGCGATCACCGCGCTGACGGCAGCGCTACCCAGGACGGAGCCGAACTGGCGGACCGCGTTGTACGCGCCTGCGGCGGCGCCGGCCGCGGCCACGGGCAGGTCACGGGTCGCCGTCGCGGCGAGGGTCGGCCACAGGCACGCGTTGGCGATCCCGGTCACCGCCGCGCCGGTCAGGAACACCACGACGGGTGAGCCCGGCGTCATCAGAGCGGCGAAGACGAGGAGCGTGACAGCGAACAGCGCGAAGCCGGCCCCTGGGATCGATCGCGGATGCGTCCTGTCGCCGAACTTCGCGACGAATGGCACGAAGAGCATCGCGAAGATCGCCATTGGCGCGACCACGAGGCCAGACCGAGACCCGGACAGGTTCCGCACCGCCTCCAGGTAGAAGTACAGCGGCACCATTACGGCCGGGACTGCGGCGCCGGCCGCGGCCACAGCGGCGGTGGCCAGGCCGAAGTTGCGGTCGCGAAACAGGCTTAAGGGCAGCAACGGCTCCGGCGCGCCGCGGGCCTGCTGGACCACGAAGGCGGCGAGCACCACGAGGCCGGTCACGATCATGAGCCATACGCCGTAGCTCCAGTGCCAGGAGTCGCCCTCCTGGAGGCCGAACACCAGCAGAGCCAGCCCGGCCGCGCTGAGCAGCACTCCGACGACGTCGAACCCGCGCCCGCCGCCCGGCAGCGCCGGCACGAACCGGCTGGCCGCCACCAGGCCGACCACGCCCAGCGGCACGTTGACGAAGAAGATCCATTCCCAGCCGAGCTGGTCGACGAGGACCCCGCCGGCCAGCGGCCCGACCAGGTTGGCCAGGCCCGCCACCCCGCCCCACAGGCTCATCGCGGCCGCCCGCCGACCCGGTGGAAAGGTCCGCGCGATAACCGCCATCGTCTGCGGGGTCACCAGCGCGGCGCCCAGGCCCTGGGCCGCGCGGGCGGCGATCAGCGTCCCGATCGTCGACGACAGCCCGCAGGCCAGCGAGGCCACGGTGAACAGGGCCAGCCCCGCCAGATAGACGTCCCGGGGGCCGAAGCGATCTCCGAGGCGTCCGGCCGGCAGCAGCGCCACGGCGAAGACCAGCAGGTAGGCACTGGTCGCCCAGACCACCGCCGGGATGTCCGCGTGCAGCCCATCGACGATCTTCGGGCTGGCGACGGCGACGATAGTCATGTCCAGGACGACCATGAAATAGCCGATGACCAGGACCGACAGCGCCACCCACGGGCTCCGGCCCGCGCCAGTCTGATCGCCGGCCTGCCCGGCGACGGGTTCGACCTCAGGTGACATGGCTCACGGCCCGCTTCACCCAGTAGGGAACGCGGCCGACCCCGTGGACGAACTGGTCCACCGCCCGGGACGAGGAGACCTCGGACTGGTGCCGCAGCACCGGGCCGAACAGGTACTGCCAATACGGCCACCACCGGTCGAACCGGTTCAGGGCCTGGCCGATGTCGATCACCATGACATGCACCACCTCCTTGCTGTAGGGGTGCGTCTTGGTGATCGACAGCTTGCGCGCCCCGATCCGCTCGTACAGCGGCACCAGCTTCTCGATGGCGTCGAGAACCAGGTACCGACACTCGAGGCTGAGCGCGATTCGCCCGATTTCCCGAAACAGCATAACGATGACCCCGCCGCCGCGGAACTCCGGCGAGATGGCGAGCCGTGACACCTCCAGAAAGCCGCGCTCCCACAGATACTCCGGCAGCCCGGACGTCTTCGTCTGGACCTCGCTCAGGGAGCGGTCGCCGTTGTTGACGACGACGCGGCCGGCGCCGATCGGTTTCTCCCCCAGGTAGCAGACGAAGTTGACCGAGTGGGCGTCGAGCTCGTCGGTCACCTCGATGCCGTCGAGCACCTCTGTCAGCCGGCCGAAGACGCGGTTCCCGGCCAGGCGCACCTCGAGCGCCTGGCGGAACGTCAGCTGGTCGGCCACCGTCCGGACGGTCAGCAGCCGGGTCAGCCGACCGGGCCTGATTCCGACGGCACGCACGCCGTCGAAGCCGAAGCCGTCAGCCAGGCCGGCCAGCATGGTCGCCGCAGTGCGCACCGACGCCCGGTCGATCAGGCGGACGACGAAGCGATCGGAGCCCAGCCCCTGGACCCAGCTCGTGAGCTGGGCCCGCAGCAGCAGCGCGCCCGTCCACGGCAGCCAGCACTCGATTCCCACGATCATGCCGGGGGTCAACGCTGAGGCGGGCTCGGCCAGCACCAGCTCCACGTGGTACGGCGAGAGCGCGACCAGCTGGGCCCGGGGCGAGCGGCGGAACAGGGAAGCGCTGGACAGGCTGGCCGGGATCGGCTCGGGCAGCGGGTAGCGCCGGTCGTGGGCCCGTGCCTCGGCGAAGCGGGCCTCGATGATCCCCTGCTGCCGGTCGACCGTGTACTCCGCCGTGAACACCGGAACAATGTCGCCCCTTCTGACCCCCTTCCAGGCACCACGCACCACCAGGGCCAGCCGGCCGCCGTCGGCGATCTCTCGAACCAGCGACGGGTCAAGACCGAGCCGGACCGCGCCGTCGGCGCCACGGCCCAGGAGCTCGGCTTCGACCCGCCGACGGCCCGTCCAGACCAGCGCGCGGGGGCGGTGCAGGTCGCTGTCCCAGCGCCGGAAGGGGGTCGTCGACGCCGGCCCCGTGACAAGTTCCATATCCGCCTTCGCTCCCGGCCGGTGCGTCAGTCGCCGCCCGCCACGTCCCACCACGGGGCGCCGCGGAAGATGTCCCAGCCCTCGGGCCAGTCGTCCAGGCCCGAGGTGGCGTTGATGTGGCCTTTCGCGCCGACGTTCACCAACGCGGCGCCGGTCGCATCAGCGACCGTCGCGGCGTGCTCCGCCGAGCCGTACGGGTCGTCGTCGCTGGCGACGACGACCGCCGGGAAGGACAGCGGCTGGTAGGCCAGCGACTCGAAGCCCACCGCCTCCGTCGGGAAGCTCGGCCCGTGCACGTCCGGCACCGCGACCAGGAACGCACCGATCACCGACGGGTCCTGGTGTGTCGCGGCCCAGGCCGCCACGACAGGGCAGCCGAGGCTGTGCGCGACGATCACCTTGGGGCCGGGGGTGGCGGTGAGGACAGCGTCCAGGTCGACCACCCAGTGGTCACACACCGGGGCGTCCCAGGACTCGTGCTCGACCCAGACACCCTTCTCGCCCCGCTTGTACCACATGAACTGCCAGTGCTCCGGCCCGGAGTTCCCGATCCCGGCTACATAGATACAGGTCACCGCAAGATCCATTTTTCAGACCTCGTATTCAACGCCGACGCCATCGAAACGCAGTCGGTCCTGAATAAGGACACGATTATCATTCTTGTCATATCCGACGAGAAGTCCGGCCTCCATGAGCCGGATCACGATCTGCGAGCTCAGCTCTCGCATCCCGGCTTCGCCAAGCTGCCGAATGAGGGTCCGGTAATCGGTCTGCTCCTTCGACAGGTCCTCGAAGATCCGCCGGTGATCCTCCTCCATCGGGTATTTCAGCAGCCGGACACCGTGTTCGTTCACCAGCACCTGCCTGGGCTCGAGCCGGAAGCTCAGCGGCTCGACCTTGTAATAGGGCTCGAGCAGAACCTGGTCGCCCTGCCACTCCAGCCGGGTGATGCGGTTCAGCTTCTTCGTGAGATCGCTGATCCATCGGACCCGAGCAGGGTTGAGCTCGGCGTCGGAGAACTCACTGCTCAGTTCCATGCGCTTGTGGCGACCGATCGAGATCATCGTCGACGCGCGGTCCCGGAACTCCGCGACCGGCGGCGCCTCGCCCGTCTGGTCGGCCTCCGCCAGCCTCTCGAACCAGCGCTTGCGGCTCAGTCGCTCGTCGGCCGACTCGCTGATTCGGCGCCGCAGCCAGAATTCCGATTCCGGCTCCGTGTACGAGGCGAATGTGTAGAACGAGGCGAGGAACTCGTGGTACTGCTCGTAGGTTTCCCGGTAGCTCTGATTGTACCAGCTGTGCACAGCGGCCAGCTCATCACCGTGCCCGGAAATCCGGTCGATCGCTGCTGCCGCCGACACCGCGGACTGGGTCGCCAGGTGAACGCCCTGGGAGAACAGCGGGTCAGTGAAGCAGGCCGAGTCGCCACACAGGAAGAACCGGTCCGCGGAGAAGTACTCGGAGTCGTAGGACCAGTCGTGCACGATGCGGACCTCGTCCACGATCTCCGCATCGCCCAGGATCTCCATCGCCCGGCCACAGCGCAGGATGTTCTCGCGGTAGAACGCGTCCGGCCCGACCTTGCTGACCTCGGCCGCCCGCGACCGGTCGATCACGAGTCCGACGCTGTAGATGTCGCCCTTGAGGGGGATCATCCACACCCAGCCGTCGTCGAAGGTGATCGAGTAGGTCGTGCCATGCAGATCGCCCTGGAACGGGTCGGGGCGTCGGAAGTAGGACCAGATCGCGAAGTTCTTGTAGAACTCGTCGTACCGACGGACCTTAAGCTGGCGAGCCAGTGGGCTGCCGGAGCCGCCGGCGTCGATGACGAAGTCGGCTTCCAATGTCCGCAGTGCGTCGTCCTGACGGACGGTGAGCGTCACCCGGTCCGGCGCGGAGAGGTCAACAGCGGTCACCGGAGTGGTCTGCCAGACCGGGACACCGCGGGCGACGACCTCGTCCACCAACATCTTATCGAACACCTCGCGCTTGACCTGGATGGCGTGGTCGAACACCCAGGGCGCCGTCTTCGGCGTCGAGAACGAGAAGGTCCACGGCGCCTGGTTCTGACCCCACAGGAACGTCGCCGACGGCTTCTTGACAAACCCTGCGGCTTCGATCTTCTCGTCGAGGCCGAGCCGGCTCAGGATCGACAGCGTGCCGGGCAGGAACGACTCACCGATCCGGTATCGGGGGAGATTGGACCGCTCGAAGACCTCGACGTCGTGCCCGAGCGCGTTCAGGGTAAGGGCGGCGACGCAGCCTGCGGGCCCGGCACCGATAACGGCCGTCTTCGTCTTCTTCACCCGTCGCTCCTCAGATCCGCTTGATTGCCTTGACTCGACTCGGTACCAGGTATGAACAGCCGCTGACCGCGTTCTCGAAAATGTCTATTCCGGCCTGGAACACGCAATCGTCGCCGATAACGACCTCCGGGCCGACCGTGCAGCTCAGACCGAAAAGGTTCCGGTCACCGACAGTCGCAGTGTTTCCGCAGTTGAAGTTCGGCGAGAGGAAGTTGTTCGAACCTATCCGCGAATGGTGGCCCACCGTGCAGTAATAGTTCAGAACGTTGAAGGCGCCGACCCGAACATTTACTCCGACGTAACAGTTCGGCCCGATTATGTTACCGCCGCCGACCAGCGCGTCCGGGTCGACGCGACTGCTCGGATGGACGATGTTCTCGGCCGTCAGCCCGTACTTCTCGACGAACCCTCCGACGGCCGCGACCCGCCGGGCCACATCGGACATCGCCACGACGACACGGGTTCCCGGGGTCGGGTCGAACTTGTCCAGCGGAATGCAGCGCGACTCAGGCGCGTGGACGGGCTCGCCGTCGACGGCCAGATGGTGGGTGACGGCATAGTCCGCCTGTCCCGCCGCGGTGATGTCCGCGATCCAACGGGCGACCTCCAGAGAGAACTTGCCAGCGCCGACCAGGACGAGATCTGTCACTAAAGGGACCTTTTCTTCTTGAAGCGCTCGGAGACCGCGATCGAGTCGACCAGGTTTATCCGGGAGGGAATCTTGAAGGCTTCGACCCGGCCGGTGAGAAACGCGACCACGTGCCGGCGCAGTTCTGCCCGCGTCGTCGGGGCGCTGGGCCGGATGTCGACGCAGACCGACTGGCCCGTGATCGCGTTCGCCCGGGCGTAGACGACGCAGTCGTCGACGAGCGGGCTGGTGATGAGGATTGACTCGAGTTCGTGCGGGAGGAGCTTCTCCCCGCCGACGTTGATGACCTGCTGTGCCCGGCCTTCGATCCGGATCGAGCCGTCGTCGCTCTGCGCGACAAGGTCCCGCGTCCGGAACCAGCCGTCCTCCGTGAGCGAGTCGGTCGGGTAGTTCAGGTAGCCGAGGAACTGGGTGACGCTCTTGATCTGGAGCTCGCCGTCGACCACCCGGTACTGGACATTCGGGTCGTCGATACGGAAGTAGGTACTGCGGGAGGAGTCGCTCGTGGTCGTGGCGATGCCGGTCTCGCTCGTCCCGAACGTCTGCAGGAGGCGGGCTCGCCCGAACGCCTCGTTCACCCGCCTGAGCAGATCCTCCGGCATCGGTTCGGTGCCGTAGGTGATCAGGCGGAGGCTGCTCAGGTCGTACTTCTCGTGGAAGTCGCCGATGAGAACCAGGTTGAGGAAGGTGGGGCTGGTCGGCAGCAGTCGGATCCGGTGCTTCTCGACCAGCCGGCAGATCTCCTCCGGGGTACGCAGCGCCGGCACGACCGCCGTCCCCGCGGCCCGCAGCACACCGAGCAGCGAGTTGATGCCGCCGATGTGGTCGAAGAGCAGGAACATCAGCATGTTCGCCGGCCGGGGACTCACCCGCGTCATCCGGCCGACCTTCGCGGCGACGATCGCGTCGAGGTTGTGCAGGATCGCCTTGGGCACGCCGGTGCTGCCGCTGCTGAGCAGGACGAGGCCAGCGGCGTCGGCTCCGGCGAGTTGGCCGTAGCCAGCAGCGGTCGCCGCCGGCATGCTCGGAGTCGCCGTCGTGGTCGCCCCCGGCTCCTCGGTCGCCCCCGTCGGGAGCGCCGCCGGGGCGATCGTGAGGCATTCGCCGACGGTGGCGACGTGGTTGGGTCGACAGGCCTCGGTGATCGCCGCCAGGGACGCCTCGGTGAGGTTGACGACCGGGATGACAACGTTGCGGTTGCGATAGAGCGCGAGCAAGGTGGCGATCGACAGGAACGAGAAGTCGCCGTTGAGGACGACCGGGTCATGCGGGCGGACCTGGCTGGCCCGCAGGGTCTCCTCGGCCTCCCGTATCCGACCGGCGAGATCGCGGTAGCTGTACACCGCGTCGCCTTCGATAACTGCGGGTCGCGAACCCCACTCGTCGAAGCGATCGAGCAGTTCGTTGCGCATTCAGTGAACCTTTTCCATCTGTGCGTCTTCTGGTCCAGACTGGGCTGCTCATCGGTGGCAATGGAAAAGGTTCAGTTGACACCGCCCAGGAACAAGGTCTCACCGGTGACGAAACCGGCCGCAGGCGAGACGAGGAACTCGACCGGACCGACGACGTCGTCGATGGTGCACATGCGTTTGATGGCCTGCCGGCCGACGAGTTCGTCAATCTTTTCCGACGCGACGGTGCGGGTGAGCACAGTCCGGACCGGCGGCAGCCCGATACCGTTCACCCGAATGTTGAACTCGGCCAGCTCCTTGCTCATGACCCTGGTCAGCTGGTCGACCGCCGCCTTGCTGGCGGAGTACACGAGCTGGCCGGCAAGTGCCCAGGGCACCGCGACCGTGGACACGTTCAGTATCGCCGGCGCCGGCTCAGGGCTCTTCCGCAGCAGCTTCGCCGCCTCTCGGCAGCAGTTCAGCACCCCGAAGAAGTTGACATCGAATATGTTCCTCGTCACCGCGTCCGGCGTCATCATGAAATGGTTCATCGTCGCCGTGCCGGCATTGTTGATCAGGGCGTCGAGATACCCGTACTCCAGGCGGACGGCGCGGCACAGCGATCGCACCTCACGTACGTCGCTGATGTCCGCCATGAAGTGCCGGTAGTCGGGATGGTCGATCGTCGTCGGTTTGCGGCTGCAGCCGGCGACCTGGTGCCCGCGGGCGAGAAAATGCGTGGCCAGCGAATGCCCAATACCAGAGCTGGTCCCCGTGATCAGGATTATCACCGTCAGTGCAGCCGGTATCCGATGAGCAGCGGCAGGGTGTACAGCGGCGGGCGGATGTCCTCGGCCTTGAGATCCTTCGACTTGTAGAGGGACGGGACTTCTCGGGGCTTCTGCCGGCTGAACGCCGGGCGAGGCGCCCCGTCCAACTCGTCCTCGTCGATCACCATCAGCGGAACGGCGAGCCGCGCGCACCAGAAGAGCCGCAGGTAGTCGAGGTGAGCCAGCAGCTTCGCCTTGTTGCTGGCGTACATGATCCGCCCGAACGGGCGGTACGGCTTCAGCCACATCTTCTTGGCGATGACGTAGAGGTACTCGGTGTCGTTCTTGCCGCGCACCAGGTAGTGCTGGCAGGCGACGTTCTCGTGGTCGAGGAAGATACGCCGATCGGCCTCGTCCAGGTACTGGGCGATGACGTGTCTTCGGGTCTCGACGCGGACGGCGCGGCGCGCGGCGGCCGGGGTTGGTACCGGATACAGCAGCAGCAGACGCGACTCAAGATCCTCAAAGCCGAACTTCTTGCTGATCTCGTACACAGTCTCGGTCGGCGTGTAGTTGACCAGCGTCGCCTTCCGCACCGACAGCGCGGGCAGGAACAGCCGCAGGCTCTCGTTGCGGTACTGCTCCCGCACGTACCAGCTGTGGATCTCACAGAACCTGTGCGACGCCCCCCGGATCTCGCGCTGAGTGAACAGCAGGCCGAGGAAGCCGACCACCTCGTCGCCGTCCTCCATGACGTAGCCGTAGTAGCCCTCCGTGCCGCCCCAGACCGGGCGGAACATGCGGGCGCGCATCTCGAACGACAGCGGCGCCGAGTTCAGCGTCGACGTACTGAGCAGCAGGTAGACCTTTCGCAGGTCGTCCTCGGTCGCCCGGCGGACAGTGACCGGCATCCGAGTCAGCCGCTCTGCTGGGCGAGCACGGCGTCCACCTCGGCGGTCCTCGCGAGTTCGATCTCCCCGACGATGAAGGCGATCAACCGGTCGATCCGGCTGAACGGGCTGACGCGCATCGAGACGGCCTTCTCCGAAGTGAGCGAGATCTCGACGTCGAAGGTGTCCTCGAGGGCCTCCTCGATGAGCGCCAGGAAGTTCACGAGGTGCATGGAGTCGAAGACCCCCTGGTCCCCGTACAGGGACATTGAGGACAGGTTCTCGGTGGGTATCTTCTCGTCCCTGGTTTCGTTGAGCTGGGCGATGACGCCCTCGATCAGCTCAAGGAGATTTTCGTTCATAGGAGAACTCTTCCCTCTCCGTATCCGACGCACGGACGTGGGCAGACTGGTTACGTTCGGATGACGCAGGGGTTCTCACGCCCGGGGCATCGATGCCTCGGCTGGATGAATCGAGGGCAGGCGGGATCGAGAACGGTTGGCGATAGAGCGGTCAGCAGTCCGCGCTTTTTCGCACACGCGTACCGCGCGCGGAAAAGGGCTGAAACGTGAAGAGTTCACCGAACCCGCGCAGCCGAAGTTGGCGCGAGCCAGAGAGCTCGTGAAAATCCGACGGTCATTCTCCTGAGCGGAGCGCGTACGACCGGAAGATGGAGGGGGCGATGCCGACGCCCCAGCCTTCCCGGAAGCCGGAAGGGCTCAGTCAGACAGCCGGCACGGAAGACTCCTCACGCCTTGGTGTGATGCGGATGCCGCGCAGCGGCGACAACGTGCCATATGTACCTCCAACCGCACATGACGACCCAGGGCGAGCCCGGGGCCCGTCCTACCCACCAGGATGATCTGAGAGCAAGACAGCCTCTCCCCTCGCCGTCTCTTTTTACCACGCCCATCCAACGGGAGTCATCATCTTCCCGCTATCCGCTGCCTCGTTACCGAGAGGAAACGATTCCAGTGTCCTGACCAGCACGTTAACCATGAGGACCAAGATTCTTTATTTTGTTGATCAATAGCGCCGAAAGGGTGCGACGGACGGGAGACCCAGGGCGCCGGCAAAGTTGTCGGTTAGCAAGCAACTCGTGTTTCGCAGTTTCGCGGTCGTGGTCGTGTGGTCGGGTGGGGCTGAGTGCTGTCAGTGCTGAGAGCTGGGACCCGCGTAGAGGATGAAGGTGTGATCGATGCCCTGTTCTGGGGTGCCGGTCCTGGGTCCGAAGGAGGCAGGTAGTTCGGACTCGGTGTACCGGTCGTCGCTGGCCAGGTAGATCGCGATGGCCCAGTGGTCGGCGGATCCCTGGCCTCGAGTATTCAGCCAATTCCCGGTTGATCTAGACCCGGATGCGAAAAGGTGCCCCTGACCTGGGACAATCGGGTATCTGAGGCCCAGTTGTCCGGTAGATCAGGAGCACCTCGCAGGTGAAGTCTACGCAGTGGTCGGCCGGCATGTACGCCACCGTCGGCGGCAAAGGGATCACCAGCCGTGCTGGCACCGCCGGCGCGCGGATGCTCCTGGACAAGGTCGGGATGCCCGCGGCGATCTCGGCCGCGCTCGCCGGCACCACGGCCTACCCGGGCCACGACCGGGGCCGGGTGTTGACCGACCTGGCCGTCACGATCGCCGACGGGGGGACCCGGCTCGGTGACGTCGATGCCCTGGCCGACCAGGGCGAGTTGTTCGGCCCGGTCGCCTCGGTGGCGACCGGCTGGCGGGTGCTCGCGGAGACCTCCGGCCGGCTTGGCGAGATCACCGCCGCCCGCGCCGAGGTCCGCGCCCACGTCTGGGAGCAGATCGCCGCCCGGCACGGCGCGATCCCGCCGTCCACGGTCGCCGGCACCGACCTCGGCGACGTTGTCGTGCTCCGTGTCGACGCCACCATCGTGATCGCGCACAGTGACAAGGAAGGCGCCGCCGGCACGTTCAAGAAGACCTACGGCCACGACCTGCTGACCGCCTGGTGCGACAACACCGGTGAATGCCTGGTCCTGAAGCTCCGGCCCGGCAACGCCGGGTCGAACACCGCCGACGACCACATCGAAGTGATCAAGGATGCGATCGCCCAACTCCCCGAGACCCACCGCGGCAAGCTGCTGATCACCGTCGACGGCGCCGGGTCCAGCCACGCCCTCGTCCGTTTCCTCGACCGGCTCGGCAACGACCCCGGCCATCCCGAAAGAACCGTCTACTACGCCGTCGGTTTCGATGTCGACGACCGGGTCCGCTCGGTCGTCGGCGAGGTCCCGGAGACCGTCTGGGCCGCCGCCGTGCGCACCGACGGCGAACCGCGACGCAACGGGCAGGTCGCCGAGCTGACCGGCCTGCTGCGCGAGGGCCCGGACGGCGACCGGTACCGCAACTGGCCGAAGACCCTGCGGCTGATCGCGCGGCGCGAGCGGCCCGCGCCCGGCGCGCAGCTGTCCCTGTTCGAGCAGCACGCCGGCTTCCGGTTCCAGGTCACCGCCACCAACCTGCCCACCGGCCACCAGGTCCCGTTCCTCGAGGCCGTCCACCGCCTCCAGGCCCGGGTCGAGGCGTTCATCCGCCGCGGCAAGGACACCGGCCTACGCCGGCTCCCGTCGAAGAAGAAGACGATCAACCTTGGATGGTGTGTCGCGGTCGCGATGGCCTGCGACCTACTCGCCTGGCTACGTCTGCTCACCCTCGACGGCGAACTCGCGAAGGCCGAGCCGAAGACGCTGCGCTACCGGGTCCTGCACGTCGCCGCGAGGATCATCCGCTCCGGGCGGCGCCGCGAGATCCGCATCCCCGAGACCTGGCCCTGGGCCCATCAGATCGCCGCCATGGTCGACCGGATCCAGGCCCTGCCCACCCGCGCTTGACCACGCCACGACCCCGTCCCGACCCCAGCACCACCCCCGGCCCGTGGAGCCGGCGCCGACCCGGTGCGACACCCGGGCTCCCGCCCCGCCCATAACACGATTTCCATCATCAACCAGGCAGCACCAGCCAGATCAACGATCAGCGGTCAAGATCTGAACGATCGAGGCTGGTAGCGCAGGCGCAGGATCGGTGTGGGGTCGCGATGGCCGGGCAGGACCGCGCTCACGTAGCAGAACTGTCCGCGGTAGCGCACGACTGGTTCGCCGAGCTGCGGCCAGCCACGGGTGACGTGGGCGATGATCCGCTCGGTGACGGCGGTACGGGTGGGCGGGCTGGGTGTGTCGGGCACGCCGTTGATGATGGGCCCCCGCGGGGCGTGTCACGTACGGGTGCGGCGTGTCGCATACGTCGAGGAGACGACCGGTTTCATAGGGTCCGGCGGTGACCTTGCCGGCGTCCTGGGCCGTGTTGCTGGAGATGTTCCGTCCGGGGTTTCGCCGCCGGGGCACGTTCACGCTGTTCACCGTGCTGGCCACCGGGATGGTGGCGCAGACCGGACGGCGCAGCGTGGTGGGGATGCTGTCCGGGGCGCGGATGGCCGGCGTGATCTCGTTTCATGCCGCGTGCCGGTTCTTCTCCCAGGCGGTGTGGGACGTCGACCAGTTGGGGCTGATCGCCGCGCGGCTTGTCGTGCGGCGGCTGCTCGACGATGACGCGCCGGTCACGGTGGTGGTCGACGACACGCTGTTCAAACGGTGGGGCCGCAAGGTACATCACGCGTTCTGGACCCATGACGGCGCGGCCCAAGGCGGCCGGAAGATCGCCCGGGGGAATCGGTGGGTGGTGGCCGGGATCGTGGTCCGGCTTCCGTTTTGCGCTGCCCCGGTGTGCCTGCCGGTGTTGTTCCGGCTGTGGGCGGGAAAGGCACCGCCAGCCCGGTCGAGCTGGCCGGACAGTTGCTGGGGCTGATCGCGGCCGAGTTCCCGGGCCGCCTGCTGCACGGGGTTGGCGACGCCGCCTATCACGGCAAGCCGCTGCTGGTGGCCGGGACCACGTGGACGACCCGGTTGCCGGCCAACGCCGCGCTGTACGACCCGGCGCCGCCACGCACCGGCAGACGCGGGCGGCCCGCACTCAAAGGCGCCAGGCTCGGCCAGCCGGCCGCCGTGGCCGGTTCCAGGGCAAGCTCGCAACTGGCCATGACCTGGGGCGCGTTGCCGGTCCGACCTGGCTGAGGTCCTTCCCGAAGGCGACATCGCGGACCCAGTGCAGCCGGTTCTGCACCAGCCAGTCCTCGCGGGCGTAGGTGGCCAGCAGCGTGGGGCTGGCCTGGTGGGTCGGCAGGCTGGTGGCGAGGTAGATGACCTCTGTCGTGGCGGGCCCGCTGGCGAGCGGCTGACGGCGGCGGGTGACCGGCACCGCCTGCACGGCGTGCGGGAACAGCAGCCCGCGCGGACCTCGGTGGTCTTCACGGTGCGCCACTCAAGGCGGCCGTGGCCGCGCTTGACGCTGCGCGCGGCGGTCTTCACCCGGTGTCAGGGCAGGGCGGCGAGCTGGGCATATATGACCTGGTCGCACGCCACTGGTGTGGTCGAGCGCGGCGAGCAGGTGGCGACCCGGACGCTCGCCCGTGCGGAACCACGCAGGGTCTTTCCGTCGACCGCGAGTCGCCGCGGCGTCCCGGCCGCCGGGGTGGTCGCGGCGACGGCCCACGCTCCCAGCGCGGAGTCCAGCGCGTCGGCGTCCAGCGCGGCGAACACCCGGCGAAACGTCGACTCGTCAGGTATCCGGACGATGCCGGGCAGGTCACTGACCGTCTGACCGGCGTCGGCGGACCACGCGTCGATCGCGGTGAACGACCGCGCGCCAGCCAGCACCGCGCAGGTCACCAGTGTCAGCACGACAGCCAGGCTGTGCCGCCTACCGCGGCGCCCACGCGGGTCCTGTACCTGGCGGAAGACCGCCAGCAGACCCGCCGGCGACCGCGGCTGGTGGCCGCCGGTAACAGCGGCAGCCAGCCGATCGAGAACAGGGACAGGCAAATACTCGTGCGGCGGCCAGGGCACTTCGGGGCGATCATCCTGGTGTAGGAACCTCCATGACCTCCACGGGCCGTGCCCGCACCCATGAAGCCCCGGGCCACGTGTCAGGGGCGCGCTACGAAACCCCACTGGAAACCCCGCACAGCGCCGACAGTCAGCTCACCAGCAATTGCCGGGGCCCTGACAGGAAGCCGCCCGACGCGACAAGCCCGCGGCCAGGTGAGACGGACGTCAGGCGCCGGGGCTGGTGAGCACCTGGTCAGCCAGCACGCCCAGGTCAGATGCTATCCAGGTCGGCCGGGGCTCGCCCGGCAGTGGCCGGCGGCCGGGACGGGCCACGAACGCCGTGTTCAGCCCGGCCGCCCGCGCCCCGGCCACGTCCCATCCGTGGGCCGCCACCATGGTCGCGTCCGCCGGGGTGACCCCGAGGATGTCGGTCACCATCCTGTACGCGGCCCGGGCCGGCTTGAGGATGCCAGCCTGCTCCGCGGAGAAAACCGTTTCGAAGGCCGCGCCAAGGCCGGCGTTGGCCAGTTGCGCCCGAGCCGACGTCAAGGGCGAATTGGTCAGTGCGACCAGGCGGACGCCCCCGCTGGCCAGCCGGGCCAGCCCGGCCAGCACGTCAGGATGGGCAGGCATGGTTCGCATCCCGGCGAGGACAGCGTGCAACTCGTCCGCTCCGGCCGCGCGGCCGTGGGCGTCGACGACGGCCGCCGCGCTGTCGCTCGCGATCTGGAAGAAGTCCCGGTAGCCGCCGGCCGCGGTAACCGTCAGAACGGTGTGGATGGCAAGGTCGAACCACTCGCGGCGGGCATGCGGGGAACCAGTGAGCTCGGTGAAGGCCGCGTCGAGCGCGGCCAGGTCCAGCAGCGTTTCGTTGACGTCGAAGACGAACAGCATGGTGACCTCACTGATCTCGCTGTGGCCGACCGAGCGGACCACGGGATGGCGGACGCGCGGGAGATCCCGTAGCCCCGGCCAGCCACACACCGGCGCGAGAACGCCGCGTCAGACCAACCCCGCCGTGCCGGCAGCCCGTCGCCCCCACCCATGACGTAGCCGATCTAGAAAAAAGCCACTGCCAGTCCCGGACGACGGCGGGGAGTAAATAAGCCCGGAGCTTATTGATGCAGGCTCCGGCTCGTCAAACGGGGGCGTCGTCGCCTGATCGATCGTGCATGCAGCCGTGGGCCCGGAGCCAGGCGCGTCAGACGATCGGCCCGTCAACAGAGAGCGTCAGAACCGGCTCATCCTCGAAGTACAGCTC
This sequence comes from Protofrankia sp. Cj3, assembly GCF_917627355.1. Classification (NCBI taxonomy): domain Bacteria; kingdom Bacillati; phylum Actinomycetota; class Actinomycetes; order Frankiales; family Frankiaceae; genus Protofrankia; species Protofrankia sp. Cj3. The sequence continues at coordinate 18,248 of NZ_CAKJTR010000001.1, forward strand.
CAGCGCCTCGCGCAGGTTCGCCCGCGACTCCTCCACGCTCGGGCCCTGACTCGCCACCTTGACCTCAAGGGCCCGCGCCACGGACCTGTCCCCTTCGTGGGTGACGATCGCGGTCAGCCGGACAGCTCGCTCCATGGAGATCATGCTAACCCTGTCAGGCGCGTATCGCGCGCATACCTCGGCGCCCCCGACCTCATCAGAGCGACCGACGTCAGCGCCTTGACGTCGGCATAGGCGACATCCTCGCGGACCGCTCCTGCCTCCTGGACACGGCGGGACGCTCATCCCGATTCTATCGGACTCCGATACAGCCACCTGAGCCGAAGGGCGATCGACTATGGCTGATACCAAGGCAGCAACCCCATGGACTGACGCCGACGTGTCCGACCAGCACGGCCGGACAGCCGTGGTCACGGGCGCCAATACCGGCCTCGTTTCGAGACGGCCCGGATGCTTGCGCGGCGCGGCGCCAACGTCGTGCTGGCCTGCCGAAACGAGGAGAAGGCGGCAGCTGCGGCCGGCCGTATCAAAGGCAGTCGCCACGCCAAGCGCCGAGATCAGCACACTGCCGCTCGACCTGGCTTCTCTCGCGTCTGTTCGCCGGGCCGCCGAGCGGCTGCGGGCCGAACATCCCCGCATCGACCTCCTGGTCAACAACGCCGGCGGCGACGGCTCGCCGCCGGCGGAGCCGACACCATCGCCGTCGCCGCGCATCCCCACAACGCACGCACGGAGTTTGGCCGCGACATGAACACGGTGGTCCGGGCCATGATGAGCCCCCGCCTGCGGATACTCACCAGCTGGTTGCTACAAAGCCAGCGGATGGGCGCCCTCGCGATCCTGCGTGCCGCGGTAGATCCAGATGCCCGGGGCGGTGACTACTACGGTCCGCCTGGGCGGGCCCAGTTCACCGGCCATCCGGCCCGCGTCGAATCCTCCCCGCCGTCCCACGACGAGCCGGCCCAACTCCTGCTCTGACAGGAATCCGGCTGACCGGCGTCACCTTTCCCCTCGGGAGAACCAGCCCACGCCGCCGACATCGACATACCTAACCCTGCCTGATCAGGGTCAGCGGTTCACGGTAGCCAGATCGTTCAGGAGGCCCAGCTGTCCCGTCCCACTCGTTCCGAAACCCGCTGGTCCAGCACCATCCCGATCAGCAGCGCCAACGGATCGTTGGTCAGCGGCTCGTCGGCCTCGGCGATCTGGCTCAAGCGCAGTACCACGCCTTCACCGTAGCTGGCTCGACCAGCCAGGTCCCGTTCACCCCGTTCCGGCCACCGCCGTTTTCGCACCGCTCGGCGTGGCACACCCGCAACCCGACCGCGGGTCTGCCAGATCGATCTAGATCTTGAGAGGCGCGCACCAGCGGTTGATGATCAGCGCTTGGGGCGCCCCTGATAGACGCGAACGGCCGCAAGCTCACCCTGTGACCGACAGCGGCCAGCAGGAACGCTGTACATGTGATAACGTACAGCGCATGACAGCATCGGTGGACGACGGGCGGCTCCGGGTGGGGCTACGAGAGCTTTCCCAGCGAACCGCCCGCGTCCTCGCACTGGTGCGCGCGGGCGAGACGGTCGAGGTGACCGACCGGGGCAGGACCGTGGCGAGGATCGTTCCAGCGGAGGACGACCGCTACGAGCAACTGGTCGCCGCCGGCCTGATCCGCCCGGCCAGCCGTCCGTTCGACCTCGCGCTACTCCCGGAGCCGGCGGCCAACACCTCCGGCCGCTCCACCGACGAATGGCTCGCCGACCTGCGCGGCGAGGGCTGATGCCAACCCGGATCTATCTCGATACATCCGCCCTGGCCAAGATATTCATCGCGGAGAAGGAGTCGAGCGACCTTCGTCAGTGGCTCGCCGAGCAGGAGGCGCCCCTGCGGCTCATCTCATCGGCGCTGCTCGCCGTCGAACTGACACGGCTGCTCAGACTGGTAAGCCCGGTCATGCTCGGGCCGGCGGAGTCCTTCCTTTCGACCGATGTGGATCTCGTACAGATCACTCCACCGCTACTAGCCGACGCCGCCCGCGTGCCGCCGGCCCGGTTGCGGACGCTCGACGCGATTCATGTGGCGACAGCGCTCGACCTCAAGGAGTCGGTGGACTTCGTGCTCAGCTACGACAAACTCCTCATCGAAGCCGTCGACGCAGCTGGCCTGACGGCCGCGTCGCCAGGCACCGGATCTTTCGAGCGTTGACGGGCAGCGCGCTCGTTCTTTCCGATACCGGCTGG
>NZ_CAKJTR010000001.1:20845-57801 GCF_917627355.1 Protofrankia sp. Cj3
TCCAGCACCATCCCGATCAGCAACGCGAGCGGATCGTTCGTCAGCAGCTCGTCCGCCTCGGCGATCTGACTCAGATGCAGTCCCACGACATCACCGTAGCCGGACCGGGGCAGCCGTCGCATCGCTGGTCCGGTCGCTGCACGGTCGACGCCGCCGCGGCCCGTCCCACCCGGCCGTCGGCGTCCGGGCGGGGTGCACCGCGGTCGTGCCGACCCCGGCCTCGCCACCTTTGGGCTGGGCTCACTGCTGTGCGGCCTGGCGCCCAGCATCGGCTGGCTGACCACGGGCCCCCGCTCAGCTGAGCAGAGTTCGCAGCTCCTCGGCGTCCATACCGGCCTGGCGAAGGATCGAGGCGAGGGTACCCGTCGCCAGTTCACGGTGCAGCGGCACGATCACGGTACGGGCCACAACCTTGTGCCGGAGCTTGCAGTGCGAGCCTCTTGTGCTCACCTCGTCAAAGCCCGCACGACGCAATGCCCGGACAACCTCCGGACCTGAGACTCTGGGGAGCGTGGGTGTCACGCCGACAAGCGGACGTTGACGGGCGCGACGATCGGCCCGTCAACGGAGACTGTCGGAACCGGCTCATCTTCGAAGTACAGCTCCAGCGCCTCGCGCAGGTTCGCCAGCGACTCCTCCACGCTTGGGCCCTGACTTGCCACCTCGACCTCAAGGGCCCGCGCCACGTACCAGTCGCCTTCGTGGGTGACGATCGCGGTCAGCCGGACAGCTCGCTCCATGGAGATCATGCTAGCCCTGTCAGGCGCGTATCGCGCGTACCTACCAGCGGCACGCCACCCGGACAGCACCCATGTCCCGCCATCGATCCAATACTTATCGAGAGCAGCGTCGCGATCCGTTCCTTGTTTGTCCGATTTACTGGTCCAGCACCATGCCAATAAGAGCGTCCGAGGATGGGGCGTTCGATCAGTGAGCGGCTCATCCGCGCCCGGTCCGGCAAGGCGGCGGAGGAAGGCGCCCTGGTGCTGGGCGCCGACTGACGACAACGCGGCCGGGCGGGACGCGGGGAGCCGCGAGCCGCGAGCCGGACAGTCCTATCCTCGGGCGCTCTTAACTTACTCATAGAACTCGAACGTTCTGGACGGCGAACTCACACACCAGCCGGTGAGGATACGGCCGCAGGTCCGAGAGCTGAGGAGCAGACGCCATGGGTAAGCACCGCATCCGGAGATCCCCCGGCCGGGCCGTCCGAGTGGCTGGCGTGGCCGCCGCCAGCCTCGCGGTCACCGCGGGCCTCGCGACCACCGCGAGCGCCGCGAGCGCCGCAACGCCCGAAACCGGCGACGGATCGGTCACGCTCTCGATCACCGAGCCCGTCAGCCTCAGCGGGACGGCGGCCACCACGGTCGACTGCTCAGCCGGGCGGCTCACGTACACGGCCTCGGCGAGTACCGCCACCATCGACGGCTACACCCTCTCGTTCAACGTCCTCGCGACCGGCTACCGCGGCCCCGGCAGCTACACCGGTGTCCTCACACTCCAGCTCACGCAACCCGATGGCAGCAACGTCACTCTGCCCGCCGGCGCCGTACCCACCAGCATCAGCGCGACTGGCGGCGTATCCACCGTCGACCTGACGACCCCCGCGGGGACGGCCATCGACGGCTCGCTTGCCTGGACGTGCTCGTAGTGGCGAGGAGCAGGAAGCGCCGCCGGTTCCACGCCGCAGCGGCGCTTGCCGTGGCCATGCTGGCCGCGCCGACGACTCTCGCCGTCGACACGCCGGCCCTCGCCGCGGCTTCGGCGTCGACACCGTCATGCGCCTGGCGGCTGGAGACAACGCCCTCTACTGCCAACGTGGCGCTCCCGGACAGCGACGCCGTGTACTGGACGACGCCGTTCACGGTCGAGGACGGTCTTAAGATCACGGTCGCGGGCTCCTACGCCGACGCCCGCTACACCTCCCTGACCGTGTACAGCTCCAACCGCGCCCCGTTCACGACCAACGGGGTCAGCTCTGGGCTCCCCGACTTCCTGACCGCCCCGGACGCTGGCAGCGTGAATCCGTGGCAACAGACCGCGGCACCGGGCGGCAACTTCACCGTCACGCTGACCCAGGACGTGGTGGCAGGCGAAAGCAACACGCTACCGCTGGCGCCGGCGGAAACCACGTCGGGCGCGACCGGCTACCTCATCTATCGCGTCTACCTTCCGGCCGGTGGGAATGCGGCCGACGTCCATCTGCCAACCCTTACCTTCACCCAGGACGATGTCTCGAACACGCCGCCGGTATGCGGCGCCAGCACCGCGGCCGACTCCGGGCCCGATATGGTCGCGTCCCAGCCAACCGTCACAGCCAGCGCGGCGAGTCCTCAGTTCGCGCGCGGCGCCTCGGGCACCGGCGGCCTTTTCCCGAATCTGGACAACGCCTACCTGTCGGCAAGCGTGACGCCGCCAGCCGACGGCTCGGTGCTCGTCGTGCACGGCAAGGCCCCCCGAACACCGACGGGTGACGATCCGGCTCCGTGGCCGGCCGCCGACGCCGATATCCGCTACTGGTCGCTGTGCGACAACCTGGCCAAGCCGCCGCTGCCTGTCGTCGTCAACACGCTACCCGACGGCAGTATCGACTATGGCTGCCGCGCGGACGACGCGACCAGTCTCGATTCCTCCGGCTACTACACCTTCGCGGTCGGCACTGAGGCGCAGCGGTCGGCGATCGACAGCATTCCGGGCGTCACCTTCGTACCGCTCTCCAGCGCCAGCCCGACCTCCCAGCACCTTCTGCTGTTCCGTAATCTGCTCGGCGCCGAGTTCGCCGAATCAGTCCAGAACGTTCCTTCCGATGACAGAGCGGCCACGGCTGCGGTCGTTATGAAGGCCTACTATCCGCGCACTACGTGGTGTTCGGTGACCATCCTCGCGGCCGGGGGCGCAGCGGCCTGCTTCGGATCGTGACGATCCCGTGGGTGGCCAGGCGCCCGCCCTGGCCACCCACCGCACAGATCTGCCCTGGGCCCACGCTGAAACCCTCTAGGCAGGCACCCCACCGGCACAACCCGGCGCCCGTCATCCGTTCCTTGTTTGTCCCGCGCCATCGCGACGGCAGCGTCGCGATGGCGCGACACATGCTGTTCACCTGATCGACATCTGACGTCGCCGAGACGCGACTTCGACGTTAGAATGACGTCATGACTACTGCCGAAGAGATCACGACCAACCTCACCATCCGGGCGCTCCCAGCTCGAGTACGTGCCACTCTGACCGCACGGGCGAAAGCGCGCCGGCAGTCGCTGAACGCCTACGTGCTCGACGTACTCAGCCGCGAGGCGACTACCCCGACCATGGACGAGGTACTCGCCGACATCGACAGCGCTCGCGCCTCGGTAGGGCTTACCACGGACGACGCGGTCGCCGCCGTACGCGCAGTCCGTGATGCGCAGGAGGCACGGTGGGGCTGATCGTCGTTGACGCGTCCGTGATCGTCGATCTACTCGCCGGGGATGACAGCCCACGGCGCAAGGCCGCGAGGGATCGTATGGCCAGCGGCGACGCCTCTTACGCCCCCGCCCATCTGGACATCGAGGTCATCTCGGCGCTCCGCGGCCTGGCCAGACGTACGAGCCGCCTAGCCGAGCACGCCCCGAATCTCGTCGCCAACCTGATCCGCCTACCGATCCGTCGCGAACTGCTCGGCGGGCCGACCGCCCAACGCGTCTGGGAACTTCGAGAAAACATGACCGCATACGGCGCCGGTTACGTCGCACTGGCCGAACAGATCGACGCCGTCCTTCTCACCTGTGACGCCAAATACATTGCCGCGACTGGCCCACGCTGCGCCATAGAACTAATCACATAGCGGTTGGCGATCGGGCTCGGACAGCCTCGGTACACACGGACTGCCGCGAACTCGCCGCCGAAGCGTCGACCGGCGAAGCGTCGACCGGCGACGATCCGCTCAGCCACCCGGCCATGATCAACATGACCGTGGTGACGTGGCGCGTCGGCCGGTTGGAACCTGCTTCGCGCCGAAAAGTGAACGTTCTGGTAGTCGATGAAGACCGCGACTCGCGGGGTCATGACGTACCCGATCTAGAAAAAAACCCCGCCAGTCGCGGAGGACGGCGGGGAGAAAGTCAGATCACCATAGGCACCCGACGGCCACGGCGCCAAACGGCCGAGGGCACAGCGCACGCCGAGGAGACCGTCTCCCCTCGTAGGCGACCCTCCGCGTCCGTGCGAGCGCTTTCCGCATACCAATCGGGACGGATCACCCAACATCGTTCGCTGTTTGTCCGATTTGCTGGTCCAGCACCATCACGATCAACAACGCGAGCGGGTCCTTCGACAGCGGCTCGTCCGCCTCGTCGATCCGGCTCAGATGCAGTCCCACGCCATCACCGTAGCCGACCATGTCACGGCGAGCCGCGCACCGATGGGCGACAGAAACGCCCCTGTGAGCTGGCAGGCGACGCACGTGAACACCGCGGACTTCGCGGGGCACCGCGACGGCGTATCCGGCTCGCCACGGATGTTGATAGCAGATCTTGCTAGCATATTACGCGTGACACGGACGATTACGCTTCGGCTCTCGGACGAGGCATACGAGGCGGTCAAGCGGTATGCCGAGGCAGCGGACACGTCGATGAACGCGTGGGTCGAGCGCGTGCTCGACGCCGAGGACATGCGCCGGCGCTGTGCCGCCCACGCTGCCTGGATGCGGGCGAACCCGGCGATCACCCAGGTGGCGCTCGCCTTCGGTGAGGCCAACCAGCGGGCACTCGCGGCGGCCGGGCTGCCCAACCTGGCGGGCGCCGCCGAATGAGGTCGCCGCGGCGCGGCGAGATCTGGACCACCCGCACCGGACCGACAGCCCAGGCGGTGCTGGTCATCAGTTCCACGGTTTACAACGAGATCGTCGATGAGCCGACCGTGCTGGTCGCGCTGGTCGTGGAGCACGCCACCGACGAGGGGTTCTGCGTCCGGCTGGGCGAGGGCCAGTGGGCTGTGATGGGCCTGGTCACGTTTGTGGCCAAGGCCGCGCTAGAAGAATACCTGCGCCGGGTCGACGTCCAGACGCTCACCGACACCAACACCATGCTTTTCAAGATCCTGGCCACGCCCGAACGCTGACGTCTCACGCGTGCTACGTTAATTTCATGATCGAAGTAACAGTTCGAGATCTCCGCAATCATGGCGGCCAGATTCTGGACCGGGTCGCAAACGGAGAGGCACTGACAGTGACCCGGGACGGTCATCCGGTCGCCGAACTCCGGCCCCTGCCACGCCGCCCGCTGTCAGCCGCGCTGCTGCTGGAGCGCTGGCGCGGTCTACCGCGTGTCGACCCGGTACTCCTGCGCGAGGACATCGACAGCATGCTGGACCCCGCACTGTGACCGATCCCGCCGTACGCCACCCGCGCGGGGTGCTCGACAGCAGCACGGTCATCCATCTGCCACGCATACCCGACCCGGACAGCCTGCCCGCGGAACCGCTCATCACCGCCATCACGCTGGCCGAACTCTCGGCCGGCCCACTCGTCGCGGCCACGGACGGCGAGCGTGCCAACAGGCAGGCCCAGGTACAGCAGGCCGAGGCCGACTTTGATCCGCTCCCCTTCGATGCCGCGGCGGCACGAGCGTTCGGACGGGTGGCGGCCTCGCTGCGCCAAGCCGGTCCCAAGCCTGCGGCCCGAGCGTATGACGCAATGATCGCCGCCACCGCGCTGTCCAAGAACCTGCCCGTATACACCTGCAACCCCGCCGACTTCGCCAGCATTGACGGGCTTACCGTCATTGCCGTCCCGGTACCTGCGACGGCAGAAGCCTGAACCTGCACCTTGGCCACTGACGTTCTCGGCCGCAAGTCAGGCCGCGCCGCACCCTGCTCTGCCAATAGCAGAACTCACAGACTTCCAATAGCAGGACGGCTAGGGCGTAGTCTGATGGATCTTCGATCGCTTCGCCCCCCACCGAACGCTTCGCGTCCGTGCGGGTCCCTGTTCTCAATGCCCGGAAGGCATCCTGCCGCGTTGCCGTCGGTCCGGATAGAACACCGCTATCCGGGCCTGCTCCGCCTTGCAGGCACTTTCTGGATCATCGCCCACATCGACCACCATCCATCAGACACGCCCTAAAAGGCCTGAGTGGCGATGGGTGCATAGGCACGGATGAAAAGGGCGACGTTGGCTCGGATGGCGGTGTCGAGTTCCGGGGCGTCGCGATCGGAGGGCGCGGTGAGAGCGAAGGTGCCGAGTTCTGTCATCTGCCAGGAGGTCCCGATGATGAGGGCGAGGTATTGACCGGCGGCGCGGGCTGGGTCGTCGATGTTTAGGGCGCCGGCGTGAGCGAGGCGGGCAAGGTTGCCGATGAGGGCTGGCCATACGGGTGTGGTGACACGGGAACGCCACAAGGCTAGGAGCTGGGGGTGGCGGGGTGCCTCGGTCTGGATAACTAGGCGCAACGCGCTGGTGGTCGGGCTGGCGTAGACCGCTGTGATCCGTCGTGCGAGGTCAAGCAGGTAGGTCGAGGCGTCATCGACAGTCTCTACGCGTGCGGGAAATGTGTTCGTCGCGTTGCGTAGCGCGTCGAGGTTCGCTGTAATCATCTCGTCGATGACGGTGAGGAAGAGCTTCTCCTTGTCGCCGAAGTGGTTGTAGACAGTCTGGCGGGAGACCGGGGTGGCCGACGCGATGTCGTCGAGGCTGGTGGCGATGTAACCCTGCCGCGCGAAGACCTCGAACGCGGCTTTCATGATCGCCTCGCGTTTGGCCAGCCGGCCTCGGCCCAGCGCGACGGCGCTGGCACCCGCTGCGTCGATGGCCACGGACCCACGCTACCCTCCTGGACTCAGGTATCTCGAAAATTAGGCAACACCGTCCAAGAAGCTATGCAGATGCGTCTCACGGTGGCGCCGTTCGTCGCCCCAGCGAAAGAGTGGGAGAACTAATGTCGACTCAGGTTCCGCACACGGTGATCATTGGTGCCGGGCCGGCTGGCCTGACAGGCGCCTATCAGCTGGCCGCTCGCGGCGCGGCCGTCACGGTGTTCGAAGCCGACGACGTGGTCGGCGGGATCAGCCGTACCGTCGAGCGCGACGGCTGGCGATTCGACATCGGCGGGCACCGGTTCTTCACCAAGGTCGCGGCCGTCGAGGTGCTGTGGCACGAAATCCTGCCTGCCGAGGACTTCTTGCTCCGGCCTCGGATGAGCCGGATATATTACCAGGGGAAGCTCTACGACTACCCGTTGCGCGCCTTCAACGCCCTGCGCAACCTCGGGCCTGGGCACGCGGCACTCGCCCTCGGGTCCTACGCCCGCGCGCGGCTGCGTCCGCCGCGGGATCAGAGCAACTATGAGGCGTGGCTGGTCGCGCGCTTCGGTTGGCGGCTGTACCGGACGTTTTTCAAAACCTACACCGAGAAGCTGTGGGGAATCCCGGTCAGTGAGATGCCGGCGGATTGGGCCGCGCAGCGGGTGAAGAACCTCTCGCTGTCCTCCGCGATCGTCAACGCGGTCCTCCCGAGGCGAAACCAGAAGGACATCACCAGCCTGATCGAGGAGTTCCACTACCCGAAGTACGGCCCCGGCATGATGTGGGAGACCTGCCGTGACAAGGTCGAGAAGATGGGCGGAACGGTCACCTTGAACACCGCCGTCACGACCATCCACCATGAGCACGGACGCGCGGTCGCGGTCACCGTCCAATCGAAGACCGGCGAGCGCACACGGGTGCCGGCCGACCAGGTGATCTCCTCAACCCCACTGTCAGCCCTCGTGCTGGGCATGGACCCGCCACCGCCTGCCAAGGTCATTGAAGCGGCCAACGATCTGCGCTACCGCGATTACCTCACCGTCGCGCTCGTCGTCCCCGCCGAGTTCGGCTTTCCCGACAACTGGATCTACATCCATGACCCGGGTGTCAAGGTCGGCCGGATCCAGAACTACGGCTCCTGGTCGCCCTACCTTGTCAAGGAAGGACGGACCTGTCTTGGTCTGGAGTTCTTCGTCTTCGAGGGCGACGACATGTGGACGAAGCTCGACGACGAGCTGATCGCGCTCGCCACCCGTGAACTGGAGCTGCTCGGACTCGTACGCCACGGCGCGGTCGAACGCGGCTACGTCGTGCGGGTGCCGAAGGCGTACCCGACCTACGACCAGTACTACCGCCATAACGTGGAGATCATCCGAGAATGGATCTCCGTGAATGTACCCAACGTTTACCCTGTCGGCCGCAACGGCATGCACCGCTACAACAACGCCGACCATTCCATGCTCACCGCGATGCGCACAGTCGAGAACATCCTCGACGGCACCCACCACGACATCTGGGCCGTCAACGTCGAAGAGGAATACCACGAACAAAAGACAGCGGCCGCGCCCTCCAACCGACCGATAGGCACCGGCCGCGACGCGCCCATCCTCCCGCGACGCGGCCACCCACGCCGTATTCAGTAGCGGACGATTTCGAGCGTGCGCGCCGGCCACCTACGGTCGCGCCGTAGGCCTCGCTGCTGATCATAGCCAGGCTGGTAGTAATGGCTTCCTGACCGCGGTGGGTCTTATCGGTCGGTCAGGAAGCCCAGGCGCGCTCCCACCGGTCAGTCGCCGCCGTGGCCTCTGGTGTACACGAGCGGTATTCGACATCGCTACGCCATACTGTCAGCTGGCAACGTCCCGCCTCGATGGTCCACGTCCGGCGATCACATCGGTCCTCGATCTGAACCGGTTGCGGCGTACGCGGCTCCATGGACCGCTGATGTGCCCAGGTATGGGCTGAACCCCACTCGGGGAAGGTCGCGACAAGCTCGCCGTCTCCGTCAAAGACCAGAAAGCGGCGTCTGATCATCGCTTCACCCGCGCCCACCTGATCTCCCCCCATCGCAGCCATGACAACAACTCACCCTTCGTATTATTGATCTTACTTAAAGTATCAACACAAACAGCATGAGCGCACCGGGCGGCTCCCGCAAGAGCAATCGCGACCGTGTCGTTACGGAAAGCATCATCCAGCACATAAAAGTAATGAAGCGCTGGCAGAATGTAGCAATGCTCTACGCGAAGGGGATTAATGGGCACTAACAGTGGTCCAACCGTCCGAAGGCGACGACTCGGCGCCGAACTCCGCCAGCTCCGTGAGGAAGCTGACGTGTCCGTCGATCAGGCTTGCGAACTCCTCCGTTGCTCAATTTCAAAGATCAGCAGAATGGAAAACGGCCGCGTACCGGTCCGGACCCGCGACGTCCACGATCTCTTGCAGCTCTACGGCGTCACGGACGAGACCAAACGCGAAGCCTTCCTCGCGCTTGCCCGCGAGTCTCGCAAACGTGGCTGGTGGCATACCTACCACGATGTGGTTCCTCCATGGTTCGAGATCTACATCGGCCTCGAAGGAGATGCCTCTTCGATAAGCGTGTACGAGGCGCAGCTCGTTCATGGACTGTTACAGACAGCCGAGTACGCCCGCCACGTCATCCGCGCCAACAACCCAGAGATCGTGGAGGAGGACCTGGAGCGCAGAGTCGCACTGCGGCTCGATCGACAGAGTCGACTCACGCACGACAACCCTCCTCGGTTGTGGGTCGTCCTCGACGAGGCGGTGCTACACCGTCCGGTTGGCGGTACGGCCGTGATGCGAGCGCAGCTCGAGTATCTCATCAAGCGAGCGAAACTACCCAATGTGACTCTCCAGGTCGTTCCCTTCGTCGCGGGTGCCCACGCGGGAATGGGTAGCACCTTCGCGATCCTCGGCTTTCCGGACCCGACAGACCACGACGTTGTCTATATCGAGGAAGCGACAGGGAGCCTCTATCTTGAACGGGCGGCGGAAATTCGGCACTACCGGCTGAAGACCGACTACCTGTTGGCCGCCGCGCTTCGCCCCGACCAGTCCCTTGAGATGATAGCCAGAGTGACGGAGGAAATGAAATGACTGAAAACAGCATGTCAACCACAAGCAAGATCGATATCGATGCCGAGACGGCCGTGTGGCGCAAAAGCAGCTACAGCAATGGTGCCGGCGGCATGTGCGTAGAGGTTGCGGTCGCTGCCGACGGCATCCTCGTCCGCGATTCGAAGGACCCAGCCGGCCCGGTCCTGGCCTTCACCGGTGGCGAATGGGATGCCTTCCTTGCCGGTGTCAGGGACGGCGAGTTCGATCAGATCTGACCCGCCGAATCACAACCACGGGCCAACACGGTGCTGCCGGGCGGCCGGATGTCGCTCAGACCGCTCGGCACCGGAATGAACCCGGGACATACGGTCCCAGCGGCCAAAGAGAGTGCGATCATGGTTTTTCACTCGCCCGGAACCACCAAGCGGGCTAGTATGCCAAAAATCGTGTAAGCATTATTTTTCGTCTGGCCAGAGATCCCGGGTGTGCTGGATTTTTGCGTACCCTCAGGCTCACAAAGGAGCCTGAGGGTACCCCGCAAGGATCATTTCGGACAATCGTGGACCTATCTTTCCGTCGGCAGGCCACGGGCGGGCGGCTCCCGAGGAAGGCCCGCACCGAACGGATACGGCCCATGTCGTAACCGATCCGGCCGCGCCCCGGCCTGGACGTGATAAGAGAGGCTCCGGCAATAGGGCGTTCGATCAGGGAGCGGCGCCCGGGCGGATGGATCGCGAGGCTGCGGAGGGAGTCACCGGAGGTGTTGGGTGGCGACTGACGAGCCGGGGTACCCGTGCATCGCGCAGCGATGGACAGGGAGCGATGATGCGAAGCGCCGACCGGGCGGCGCGAGCCGGACAGTCCTATTGCCGGAGCCCCTAAGAGAGTATCTCGTCCAGATAGGCGAAGTTTATCGTGTCCGATATGCAGCAATTGTCATAATTTAGGAATGGCGAGGTGGGGCATCGACTCACCTGCGCCGTCGTCTGCACCTCCTGAGGTGGCTCTGATGCCGGGACGGTTCGACTCTTGCCCCGCCTCACCACCTCCAGAAGCTCGGCTGAACCATCGCAAACCGGAACCCCCGTGGCACGACGCGGCCGAAAAAGTAATCAGACGAGCGCGGATAGCAACATCATGAAAAAGGCCTTGCGATCGGGCCCCCGACAGCGCACTCTGTAGAGGTCGGGTCGGGTTGTGGTCCTTGCCTTGTGATCCTTTTCTTGTTGTCCGCTCGCTTTGCCGTCCTTCCCGTTGACGTAGTGTCACAAAATTTCGATTATCTCATCGGGTGCTGGTGCCCGTTGTCGCTATAGGGAGCGAAGCCGTCATGTACGCCATAGCCTGGGCAGAGGCCCGAAGGTCAGGGCGTTTCGGCCTTTCCCCCCATCCGACCTTTAGATCCAGTCAGCTTCGTCGATTGCGCACTGGCGGAACGTAGGCGATCGACCGTTTCGCGGGCAGGGTGCCAACCCCGTCGGCCCGGAAGCTCATTGATCCAAATCGCGCCTGGCGCATGTCAGGCGGATTTTTCGTCGTCCTGTTCCCGCACAACGGGAGGTGATCAGCGTGGCCACTGCCACGACGAACCTGCTCAACACCCCGCTTGAGGACCCGCGTACCGAGCGGGTGCGCCGCAACGCTCTTGCGGCGTACGTCGACGGAAAGATCAGTTTTGCCCAGGCGAACTCCCGCGTCCGCAGGGCAATGGAGCGATTTCAGCCCTAAGGCGTGTTTCGACAGTCAGCTGTCCGGCTCGCCGCGTCCAGGCTGCACCTGGCCGTGTTCTTGGCTGCACCGATACCGCTCCTCCGGTATCGGTGCAGCCCACAGCCTTGCCAGGAAGCTACCTGGACGCGGCTCCCTGATCGAAAGCCCGATCTCACACACGCTCTCAGACCGCTGCGGACTCCCGCGTGACACTCGCGGCACGGTCCCGACCGAGACCGAAGATCCCGATCGCGACCAGGCCGAGCGAAATGACAAATGCCGCCATCTGGGGTCCTTCTGGCGCCGTCTCGTCAAACAAGGTCAAACCAATCATGACCGGTAAAAAGGCTGAGACCCCGCTGGTCACTGGGAACGCGATCACTGCGGCCCGGCCCTGTAGGCCTCGCTGTTCCAGGCCCAACGCAAGAACGGAAAAGGCGATCAGCACATAAGGGGTCGGTGTTGACAGCAGTCCGGCCAGTTCATGATTGTCCAGATACAGGCCGATCTGGCGAGTCGCCAGAGTCGCGATGGCGTAGCAGACTCCGGCCGACAGTCCGAACAGCAAAGCCGCTTGGGCGATCCGCCCCCCACGCCCCGCCCGGTTCGCCAGCCACGCCCCGACCGCTGTGAACAGCAGCCCACAAGCCAGGAACAACGCCAGATCATGATTGCTTGCTGGTGTGCCGACCTTGGCCCCGCTGCTGAAAGCGAGGGCCAACAGCCCAATTCCCGCGGTGAGGCACGCCATCCCACGCCAACCCACCCGGCTGATCCGCTCTCCCAGGTAACGCCGGGCCAGCAACGAGAAGACCACCATGTCGCCCGCCATGAGCGGAGCAACAAGAGCGACCGGCGCCACCGACAGCGCGAGTACCTCCAACAGGAACGACCCGGCTTCAACAGCGAGCCCAAGCAGCCACAACGGTCGCAATACAAGACGTAACAGCAGGCCAAGCCCCAACCCGCCACCGGGCGGGGCCTGGCGTGCCGCGACAGCCTGGATGAGCGGAGCCGTCCCATACAGCGCCGCCGACACAACAGTGACAGGGACGCCGACAACGAGCGCGTCGCTCACATGTCTTCCCGGACACGACTGATAACGGCCAGGATACGGCCGGTCTGGCCGTTACCAGCCATTAGCCAGCTCGACCTGACTGAGTGCGGCACCAAATGCCTGCTCCCAGGCCTCGGGCGTCCCGACCACCCGTACCGATGGTGGCTTGATACGGTCCAGCGCGGCGAGCGCCGAACGACGCAGGGACATGGCACCGGCGGAGGTCACGTCCGCGCGCCCCCGGTCGAGCTCAAGCTGCAGGTTGTCGCGGCCGTGGCCGGGGACGACGTCCAGCAACAGGAGGTCACGACCGATGACCCGCGCCTCGCTACAGGTGTCACCCGACGAGGTGACAACAAGATCACTTGCTGCCATCAGCTCGGGGATACGGTCGGTGAAGCCGAAAGGGATGATCCGTGGGTGCGTGTTCGCACGTTCTCGCAGGCGTGCCGCAAGCGAGACGTTGCGTCCAGCTACCACAAGCACCCATATACCGGCCTCGGCAAGTGCCTGAGCGCCCTCGACCAGCGGCCCGAGGCCCCAGGAACCCGACATCAACAGTACGCACCGGGCGTCCGCGGGAATCTCGAGGGCCGCACGGGCCGCCTCCTGTGTCGGTGGGTCATAGAACGGTTGACGGACCGGCGTGGGTACCACCGCGATCCTCGCCTCTGGATGGAAACGCCGGACGAACCGCGCCGCCGTGGTTGAGGTGACCAGATACAGGTCGGTATTTTCATGTATCCACAGTCGGTGGACACAGACATCTGTGCAGAACACCGTGGTCACCATCCGGGGATGTTCGTGCTTGATCCGACTGGCCGCGGCGGCCCCGGTGGCGAAGATTGACAACAGCAGCTCCACTGGCTGGTCCCGCAGTTCCACGCGGAGTTTGGGTACGAGAAAGCGTGACGAAGTCGCCTCGATCGCCCTCGCCAGCCCGCCGCCTGGACGCATCTGCGAAAAGTGCAGGGCATCATACAGCCCAGGAACGGCCAGCATCCCGCGAAAAACACCCTCACCCGCCGACCCGGCCCGGCCGCCCATCATGCGCAGGGAGTCCAGCGTGCGAGTGGAGAATCCACGCAGAGCCAGCGAGTGCGCACAGGCCTGGGCCATGACGTCGTGGCCCATCCCGAGCGAGCCCGACAGCAAAAGCGCCCGCCGGCCAGGCTGGCCTTCCCGCCCCGTCGGGAAGGCCAGCGGTTCCTCCGTGTGATCGTCCGTCATGCTCTACTCGGAGGAGACCGGGGCGCCGACCCCATCAGCCCGACGGGCGGATACCGGCTGGTCACTCGTGGGCTGTCGGTCCGCCAGGTACCACTCGACATACTGCCTGACACCGTCGGCAAAGCCGGTGATCGGCCGCCAGCCGAGCAGCCTCTCGGCCTTCGCGTTCGATACCGACCGGCCCCGGAAGTCACCCGGGCGTGCCGGGACGTGTTCGATCTCGACGCCGGGGAAGTGATCCTGGACCGCCTGCGCCATAGCCAGCACGCTGACCCGTTCGTTGCCCTCGAGCGCGATCGTCTCATTACGGGCCGCGTCATCCATGGCAAGCACATGCGCATCCGCGAGGTCACGGACGAAGACGTAGTTACGGAACTGCTGCCCATCACCAGCGACGGTAAGCGGCTCCCCGTTGAGCGCCTTCCGCAGGAAGCGAGCCAAGACCAGCTCGTCGCGCATGCCCGGACCGTACGGGATGCCGTAGCGCAGGACCGTGAAGTCCAGGCCATAGGTCTGCTGATAACTCTGCAGGAGCAGTTCGGCCGCAATCTTGGTTGACGTGTAGACGTGGCCGGCACGGCTCATCGCGAATTCCACGTCCTCGGTCAACGACCGTGGATCATCCAAATCGCCCCCGCTGGCCCCATACACCCAGACCGTGCTCGCGAACAGCACGCGGCGCACTCCGGTGGCACGGGCGGCCTCGCACACGTTGGCCGTGCCCTCCACATTGAGGCGCACCGTTCGGATCGGATCGGCGAAAGCATGATCAACATTGGACATGCCAGCAAGATGGAAAACCATGTCACAGCCGGTAAAAACCGTGGTAAGCGCGGAGAGGTCCAGAACGTCCACAATCCGGTGGTCGGCACGTGGATCGGTCATGCGCGCATTCAGATCCAGCGAGATCACATCGTGGCCGGCGTCCAGGAGCCGGTCCACTACATGGGCTCCGATGAAACCGGAACCGCCAGTGACGATTATACGCATTGGTCATCCGTCCAAGATCGTCAGGTTTGGGGTCGGATCATCTGGTCGGACCTGATCGGAGTGGATCCCCGGTCAGATCGTGACCGTGAGGGTCTCGACGGCGGATGCCAGTGACGCAAGCACATGGTCCACCTCAGCTTCGGTCATGTCCGAATGGACGGGGAGGCACACATGCCTGGCGCACACATCCTGTGCAACCGGATGGTTACCCCGCGCATAAATCTCAAAAACGGGCTGCTGGTGCAGTGGCGCCTCGTACACCTCACCGGACAGCGACACACCGTGACGCTCCTTGAGCTCCTTCTTCAGTCGTGCCCGATCGATGCCCGGACGTGGCAATACGAGGTACTTGTAATAATTACTGCGCCCGCCGGTCGGCACCACAATCGGTTCGAGTCCCTCGATCTGGCCGAGGCCGGCCGTATAGCGAGCGGCTACCGCGTTGCGGCTGTCCAGAAACTCAGGCAACCTACGGGCGTGCACCAGACCGGTGACGGCGTGCAGTTCACTCATCCGCCAGGCGTAGCCCTGCTTGATGTGAACGTTCCCGAGAAATCCAGCCTTTCCCTGGTCCCGGAATATCACCGCCTCATCCCGTACTCGCTCATCAGCAGTGACGATCATCCCACCCTCGCCGCTGGTCACGACCTTCGTGGGATAGAACGAAAACGCCCCGGCCACACCGAACGAGCCCGCGTACCGGCCGTTATGGCTAGAACCGTGCGCATGGGCCGCGTCCTCGACCAGCAGAATGCCGCGTTCGTCACACAGCGACCTGATGTCGTCGACTTCAGGAGTGATTATCCCTCCGATGTGCACCAAGATCACCGCACGTGTGCGCGGCGTGAGCGCGTCAGCGACTGTAGCCGCGCTCAAGGCGAACGTCCTGGCCTCCACATCCGCAAAGACCAGATTCGCGCCGGCACGCAAGACCGCGAAGCCGGTCGCCGCAAACGTGTTCGTCGGCACGATGACGTCCGCATCCGCCACATCCACGGCACGGAGGATGATCTCAAGAGCCGCGGTGCCGCTACTGACTGCCACCGCGAATGGAACATCATGAGCCGCGGCGAACTCGGCTTCGAACTCCTTCGTATGCGCGCCGAGCGTCAACGCTCCGCTAGCCAGGATCTCCGAAGTCAACGACGCAATCTCCGCGCGATCGGCTTCGGGAAAGACGATCCGCGCCGCTGGAACCTGCACCTGCACACCCCCTTCGCTCCGCCCCACCTTGCTGTTCGCAACTGTCGCCGGTCCAGACACGGCGCAGCGCGACGCTACCGGTTCACCTACCTAAAAACCGTCAGGATCATTCTGCCGACGGCAACCTCCATGATCATCTTTTGGGACGCCGACCTGCGGGGCGGCGAACGAGCCGAGAATGAGCGCCGAGATCCCGATTTGCACCTCCATCGCGGCTAGCAAACAAGATAGACCATTGCCACCCAAATCCACCCGGACATCGACGGATGGCTCGCCTGAAGGGGCGACATAGTTCCACCACGAACACGCGGATGAATCACAACGATGCAACTATCACCCAACACGCCAATAATGGGCGCGTTTGACAACTTCATGACGACCGGTGGACACCTTCGCATCACGACAGCTTGGGCATCCAGAGATGAAAAATTGATCATTGCGCTATGACCGCGGAGTGCCTGATCAACGGCCAGCATGACCGGCCAGCGCGAAGAGAAGATCTACCACAATGGTGGGACTTCGATCGACCGACGGCTCAACGCGCCTGTCGGCAGAGGCCCCGGCCTACCTGGTGTCTCACCGCGCAGGAACCGAAGCTGACCGTCATAGGCTCTGGCAGAGGACTGCGGTCGCGCCCCGGGGACCACAAAGCCCCGGCGAAGGGTAGACCATCTAGCGTACGGGGGGAACGCAGATCGTGCTACCACTTCGCCGGGACGCAAGGTAAGGATAGCGGCCAATTGAGCACGTCAACAGATGAAGCGGGCTGGGACTTTGGTCCCGACCTCAAGATCGATACTTTCTGGAGAGAATCAACTACAGAAAGATGTGATTCACACTCCTGGCAATGACTCCAGGCAAAATGATCATAATCGTGCTGGCACCTCCATGGATCTCGCTGGACCGCAGCGGAGTACATGCCAACGGACGGATTCCCGAGAGCGGTACCCGGGAAGGAACAGCAGCGTGACACAAGACAAGATCATAAGAGATCTCGCTGGCGTGGTCGGACTCATCGACAAGGTAGAACCCTTTATCGAGCTTGAGGACACCTCGACCCGCGACGAAGCCGCTCGTGAGATACGCAACGCGGGTGTGCGCTACGCACGAGTCGTCCACCTCGAAGAGGACATCATCCGCTCATCGATCATCACCTTGGATGACCTCGACAAGATCCGTAATCCGGCCCGGCCACTGGAAGAGGCGATCGATTCCTTTCTGCCCGAAATCTTCCTGGACTGGCGTGACTTCCTCACCAGCGCCGTCGACGACTCGCTGCGCAATGCGGCGACGGGTGCGACGATCACGGTCGAGGATGAGGGACGACCGCTCGGCGTAATCCCAATCACAACCATCGAGGCGTTCATCCATACCGACGACACGCGACCACGGTGAGCCTGCCACCGATGGCTACTAACAGTTACTACTGTTAACAGCTAGAGCGCCCAGGCATGACTTCGTAGAAGGTCACTTCGGATGCCGTATCGTCATAAAGCAACCAGTGGGACGGCTTGCCCCGCGCCGGGCCTACGTTGACCAGCAGGCGCCGCGCGCCACTCGGGTCGACCGGGGTTGGTACCCCTGGCATGACCGGCCGACGATGTGCCACCACGACGCCGGCCGGGCCGTTCATCTCCCCGAGCGAGGGCAGATCCAGCAGCAGCGTCTGGTGTGAATGGCCGACCATCAGGATCGGGACGTCGGGCAGCTCGACCAGCCGCGGGTAGAAGACCGCGGGCCACCCGGGACGAGCCGGCCCGTCCTCCCAGGAAAACTGGTGGCCGTGCATTGTCATGGCAGCCCCGAGCATCCGAGTTTCGGGCGCGGCAAGCAGGACATCAAGATCACCAAAAATCTGTTCGGACCGCAGCAGATCGCGGATCCGCCACTCCTGGTTGCCCAGGACCAGATCGACCCCGGCCAGCTCACGCCACAGTGCCGGATCCGGTTCCACCACGTCAGTGAGCTCCCAGTGGGTGGCGGCAGTATGGCGACGCCACGGCACCTTCGCCTCGAGGTAGTCGCCGAGGCACACCACCTGGTCGGCCCCGCGCTGCTGCACATCGCCAAGCACGCGCCGCCATGCTTTGCGCCTGCCGTGCAGGTCCGCCACGACCGCGTATCGCATAGAACCACCATCCACCGCTCATCGCCACCCCGCCAGATATGTACCCAGCCCGACGGGTGAGCACAAAAAGGAGAACTCGGCTCATTGCCGTGGATTCGGTACACCTGCTTTCTTGGTATTGGTTACCTCGGGTGAGCGGATCAAACGATCGCAGCCATCGGGACCGTCCCGGCCGGCTAGTCAAGCCGACTCCGGTCAAACTGGATTACGACACCGTCCAGCACCGCATATCCGGAATGGCAGAACCTACATGGCAGATAGATCATGAACCTTGAGACTCCCGGATGGTTCCGCAGCGCACTCGAGCAACGGCCCGAGCGGCGCACGACCCAGGTCGACGGATGCCGGATCAGCTACCGGTGCTGGGGGGAGCGAGAGCGCCCGGGAATCGTTCTCGTGCACGGAGGGGGCGGGCATGCGGGCTGGTGGGACCACATCGCGCCACTGATTGACAACGAGTACCGAGTTATCGCGATCGATATGTCAGGCCATGGTGACAGCGGACGCCGCGATGAGTACAACCTCATCAGCTGGGCCACTGAGATCGTCAGCGTGGCACGGGACGCCGGCCTCACCGGCACACCGATCATCATCGGGCACAGCATGGGCGGCTGGGCATCGATCATGGCTGCGGCGAAGTTCCCGGAAAGCGTCGGCGGCATCATGATCATCGATGCTCCGGTCGCGGACGTCACCCCGGAGGAACGGGCCGCCCGCGAACGGACCGCATTCGGGCCACTACGCGTATATCCGACCGTAACCGATGCCCTGGCCAGGTTCAGGACCGTACCAGACCAGCCGAACATGCTGCCCTACGTTGTGAACCACGTGGCACGGACCTCCATGGGCGCGGTCGAAGGCGGCTGGACCTGGAAATTTGATCCGGGCATTTTCCGAGGACGCCGGCCGTCTTCGCAGATCCTCAAAGAGGTACGCTGCCGGGTCGCCTTGTTTCGAGCCGAGTACGGCCTGATAACGCCGGACATCGGCACCGAGATGTACGAGCTGCTCGGGCGGGTCGCGCCAGTCATCGAAATCCCGCTCGCGGGGCACCATGTCATGCTGGACCAGCCGTTGCTGCTGGTCACCGGCATTCGGACGCTGCTTGCCGACTGGCAACACTCGGTGCCCCAGAGCCGGCCGAAGGCGCAGGCAACCACCGCGTAACAGGCCAGTGAGCATATGATCATGCCTCTTCGCCGGCAATCGGAGGCCCAGGGCCCTGGCCGGGCAACCGGTGGTCACCATAACCGATGGCCCGGTGAACGTGGCATTCGTCATCGGGCTTGCCCGGATGTTCTTGAGCCCTCGGCGCGGTGCGCGGGGATCAGCCCGGCTCCGGTGTCCGCCAAGCGCCCGCCTACCTCCTCCGCCGCGCCGAGCCTGGATTTCGTCCCGCCGGCAGACCCGGCGATGAAGGATGCGAGCAGGGCGATCAACAGCATTACGATGGAGAACGCAAAGGTAGCGGCAAGACCATCGGAGAACGGCCCGGAGATCAGATTCGGAAAAAAGGCGCGGCCGGTTACGTAAGCGCCCGAGTCAGGTAGAGCCGACAGCGTCTGCGGCCCGAGAAGCTGCTCCATCGGATTGTATCCGAGAAAGGCTGAGAATAGAACGCCGATCGGCGGGAGCGTGGAAACAGTCCGCGCAACCGGCACTGGCACACCTTGGTCCACAAGCCCGTTGAACATGGTTGACGGCAGGCTACGCGAAAGCCCGATGACTATCAGTGTGAAGGAAAACCCGATCGAAAGCACGAAAGCGGCGTTCTGGAAGGTGGCGGCCATGCCCGCGCCAACGCCTCGGGTGTTCGCCGGCAATCCGTTCATCACGTCAGCCCGGTTCGGTGAAGAGAACAGACCGGTGCCCAGGCCATTGATGAGCAGAATCAGCGCGAATATCGGATAGGGGAAGTTCACCGGGATTACCATGAACAACACAAAGCTCACGATGACGATGGCCAGGCCTGCCATCGTGAACATCCGGGCACCGAAGCGGTCGGACAGCACGCCGGCAAGCGGTGCGGCCACCAGAAACCCGACCGTCAACGGAATCAGGTAAATTCCTGCCCATAGCGGAGTCTCCGCGAAACCGTAGCCATGCTGCGGCAGCCAGATTCCCTGTAGCCAGATGAGAAGGACGAACTGGAGACCGCCGCGGCCGAGTGACGCCAGCAGGTTCGCGACATTGCCAGCGGAGAACGACCGGATCCGGAACAGTTCCAGATTGAACAGCGGTTCGGCCACCTTAGACTCGATGACCGCGAAGGCGGCCAGCAGGAGTACGCCGCCGATCACCGCAGCCAGCACCCACGGGTTGGTCCAGCCCATAGTGCGCCCACCATAGGGCTGTATGCCATAAGTGATGCCGACGAGCAGCGCGATCAACCCGCCAGCGAACGTCATGTTTCCCCACCAGTCCATCGCTGTACGACGCCGCACACCGTTGTCCCGGAGTTTCGCATAGGCCCAGAAGGTACCGAATACTCCAAACGGTACCGACACCAGGAAGACATAGTGCCAGTTGATCGGGGCGAGTAGCCCGCCCAGCAGTAGACCGAGAAAGGTGCCGGCGATGCCGGCGACCACATTGATACCCAATGCTAACCCGCGCTGACGGGTGGGAAAGGCATCAGTGAGAATAGCCGTGGAATTTGCGACGAGAAACGCCCCGCCCACGCCCTGTATGATCCGCCAGCCGATCAGCCAGAGAGCGGCCGTGCTGCCGTGCATCCAGGTAGCGGCCAGCAGAATCGAAGAAGCGGCAAAGATCGCAAATCCGAGATTGTACATACGGACGCGACCGTACATGTCCCCAAGCCGGCCAAATGTCACCACCAGCACGGCCGTGACGACGAGGAAGCCCATCATCATCCACAACAGATAGCTGATGTTGCCAGGGCTCAACGGGTTGATGTCGATCCCGTGGAAGATGTCCGGCAGCGCGATCAGAACGATCGACGCATTGATCGTTGCCATCAGCATGCCGAGCGTGGTGTTGGACAGGGCGATCCATTTGTAATGCGGACCCAACGTAATCGGGCGATTATCCATTGCCGATGGTCGAATAGTCCGCATATTGTCCGAAATTTGCTGGTCCATGCAGCCCGAGTCCCGCACTTCGCCGCCCTCCACGCACGCCACTCGCCTCACTCGAAAACTTGCTTAGTAAGACTAAACAAGTAACACCAAAGTTGGCGAGGCGAGAAGTGTGAGATTGGCCCGGAGTTCCCCGGAAGTGACCCTGGCCAGCAGTTCGGCAAAAAAATCAGGAATAATGGGGACTAACTGGGCAAAACTATCGGATGTCCCAGAAGCACGAAAACGGCGATGGGCTCCCTCAAGACACTTCGAGGGAGCCCATCTGGACGCACAGGGTGGAATCAGGTACAGCAGCCACCGCCGCAGCAGGCGCCCCCCGACGCGGCAGGCTGCGGCGAAGCCGGTCTGGAAGAGGGCGCCGCTGACCCCGCCCGGGTCACCGCGACCGCGGTGAACACCCTGCCGGTGTCGGTGTGACCACCCGGGCACGGCGTGCTGGCGGCGGCTGTCTCAGTGATCCCGCGCCGCACCTCAAAGCTGGTGTCGCACGTGCGGCAACGGTATTCGTATGCAGGCACACTCCTACTTTACGCCAACGACGCGGCGTCGGCGGTCAGCCGAACTGAACTGGCTGACCGGTCGCCTCCAGGACCGACAGCCAGAGATCGCCGGCGGGGTCAACCTGGCTGCGATGGCTGATAGCCAACGGGATCGGGACGTGCACGAACCTGCGTCGCCACCGGCCGACCACCATCTCGGTACGGCCTGACATCGCCGCATGCACCGCGGCGTGCGCCAGCCGGATGCAGTACACACTGTCATACGGATTCGCCGGTACGCTGCGGATCATATAACTCGGATCAATGTATTTCAGATTCAGCTCCATGTCCACCGCGCCGAAATATTCCGTCACCCGCCTGTTGAGGAGCGGGCCGACGTCCCGTAGCTTGATATTGCCGGAGGCATCGCTGCCCTGTGATTGCTGTCCCTGCTCCTCTTGGGCGAAAAGCTCCTGCCCGGCGCCCTCCGCGACGACCACGACGGCGTGGCCCCGGTCCTCGACCCGTCTGTGCAGGAAGTTCAGCAGCCCGCCTTCGCCTTCGAAGGCGAAGGGCACCTCGGGGATGAGCACCACGTCCGCATCGCTGTTCGCCAGCGACGCGTAACAGGCGAGAAAGCCCGAATGGCGGCCCATCAGCTTCACCACGCCGACGCCGTTGGGTGAGGATGTCGCCTCGACATGCGCCGCCCGTATCGACTCGGCAGCCTTCCCGAAGGCGGTCTGAAAACCGAAGCTCTGGTCGATGTACGGAACATCATTGTCGATGGTCTTCGGCACACCGACAACGGCGATCTTATCGCCTCGCTCGCCCGCGATACGGGCGATCTCGAGCGCGCCGCGCAGTGAACCGTCACCGCCGATGACAAACAGGATGGTAATACTCATCCGTTCCAGACAGTCAACGATCTCCTCCGGGTCCTGTTGCCCGCGCGAGGTTCCAAGAATTGTTCCGCCGTTCTCGTTGATAGTGCCGACGAGCTCGGGGGTCAGGTCCAGGACGCTGTGGCCGTAGCGGGCGATGAACCCCTGATACCCGTTGCGGAAACCGAAGATCCGAGTCACGCCGTAGTGTGAGGTCAATTCGAACACCAAGCCGCGGATAACATCGTTCAAACCTGGGCACAGCCCCCCGCAGGTGACAATTCCGACCCGCGTCTTGGATGGGTCGAAAAAAATCTTTCGCCGGGGCCCGGCCGGCTCAAATCCGGGAAGAGCGTCGATCGGCATATCACGTTGCGTAACCAGAGACAACGTATCGTCAAGGAGTACCCGGTCGTCTTCATCCACATAATGCTGGGTCGTTCGCTTGTCACCGATCAGCGGCGCAAGCGGCGAAGTGATCCGGCAGGATCCCAGCACCCTTACCGAAAGTTCTTGGCCGTCAGCCATCAGTAACGCACCCTTGTGACCATCGGCAGCGCGAAGAGAATGGCCCCGGATGACCTCGGAGCCTCTCGGTGATCGCGCCATCCCTGCCCGACTGGCGGACCGGCTTTGTTACCGACGCGAAACAGAGATTTCCGGGTGGGTGACACCACGATTGTCAAATCTCCTTTCTCGCCCACTCGTGTCAAAGAGTACCGGTCCAGCCACCAGCACCGAGGAGGAGGCTCGTGAACATGTTTTCGCCGTGCGCCAGACGAAACCCATGCTTTACTGGTCGGACACATCGTGCCCCCCGGGTCGGGCTCACCTGTCACCGTCGGCGGGCATCGGCTGGCCGACCAGCCGCAGGTCGCCATCGATGTTCATCCCACCGCCGGCTGGCGTGCACGCCAGCCGGATCGCCGTGGCAACGCGGCCCCTACCCGAAAAAAGTGAGATCCATTACAAAACGCCCGCCAGCGGCCGACCCGCCAGTAGGCACAGATCCACCGATGCTCACTCGCCCTGGCCGACCGAGATGGCTGATTCGGACGCGGACACTGGCAGCCCGCCGGAAACCGCGATCATGCGGCCCGGCGCGGGCAGCCGCTCGGCGATGAGCAACGCGAGGTCGTCGTGCAGGTTCCCCCCGACATGGCCGTGCAGATGAGCCACCAAAGCGTCCAGCACGGTGTCCAGAGTGGCCGCTGCCAGCTCGGAAAAATGATCTTCAAGGCTAAAAAACGTCCGGTTGCTGTCACGAGCCTCGATCAGGCCGTCAGTGAACAACAGCAACCGGTCGCCCAGGCCCCAACTGCTGATGGTTGCCGTGAAGTCCTCCGCGATGCCCAGCGGAGGACTGGGCTCGATGATTGCCAGCGGGCGGGCTGAGTCCCCGGACAGCAGAATCGGCGGCGGATGTCCAGCAGAGATCATTCGCAGCGTACCGTCTGGTTCGATGTCGACAAGCAGAGCTGTGACGAAATCCTCGGCGCCCGCTTCCCGGGAAACCGCTCGGGCGCAGGCAGCGGCAACCCGCTCGATCTCCGGGTAGTGGACGGCGCCCTCACGGAAGGCACCCAGCACAACCGTGGTCAACCGGACCGCGGGCAGACCTTTCCCCTTCACGTCCCCAATGATCATTCGTGTGCCACCGGATACCGTCACAACCTCGTAGAGATCCCCACCAACCAGGGTCTCGGCCGTGGCGGACAAATATCGAGCGGCGAACGCGATCCCGTCCACAGCCGCGGGTACCACTGGCAGGAGCGCACGCTGGGCAACCTCGGCAACGGCACGTGCCCGCCCGAGCTCCCGTTCTCTACGCCGCCGGGTGACCGCGACGTAGATCGCTACAGCGCCCTGGACCGCGACGAGTACACCTGCGGCGACATGCTGCCCGGTATCGAACCACCGATCCCATGCGCCCGACGCCACGGCCGCGGCCACCGCGGCGAACCCAGCGACAACGGTGACCAGCGTCGAACTGGTAGCCGAGGCGAGCAGCGGCACCAGGCCGTAGAAGCCGGTCAGGTCGATCCCGGGGATGACGACATCGGCGGCCACGAGAAGCCCCAGCAGACCCAGCAGGCCTCCATCGGCCGCCACGACCGCACTTCCACATGTCCGCATTGTCCTCATCATGTACACAACCAACGAACGAGGAAACGCTGTTGACCACGATGCGACCACCATTGGAACGCTACGTGTGCCGCGGCCGCAACCGGAACCGGAAGCGGCTGCCGGCCATCATCCACCGGCGGGCGAGGCCGAACGCCACGCCGGTACCGGATGAGTTGTATCGGTACGGCCAAGAAGGCGGCCAGGGGCTGCCTGGGCGTGGCGAGCCGGACAGACGGCTTCCGAAACACGCCCCGGAGAGCCTCCGGCGGCGCGGCCATACCGCAGCGCGCTGCCGGAGGCTTGTGCGCGAAGTGACAGCAGAACGGTCAAAAATCAACTACAAGACATATAAGGCACAACATTAACTAACAGTAGTAGACATGAGCACATCAACTATGCACCATCAGGGGCAATATGGACAACGGACACCCCATTCGGGGCCGATCTCAGGCGGGGACGAAGAAGCTGGCCCCGACCGCTAGACGCCCGCTGACAGGCATCCGCGGCAGGTCGCGCCACCCGGCCCATCGCGGTCGCACCGCTGGAGCCAGGCCGAGGGCGGTCACCACAGCCTGCGGCGCGCCCACACCGGGAAACCGCCCCGCCGGGCCAGCCGCCGGCATCCGGCTGGCGGTAGGTCAACGATGGCGGAAGTTTCAGCTGCGGGTGAAGGCCCTGGCGTCCGAACGGAAGCGATCGAGTTCATCCGCGCTGATGGTCGGTCGCGATGAGCGCGCCGCCGCCAGAAGATCTTCGGTGGTCACCGGCAGGCGCTCACCCTTGTCGACCGCGCGGTGGAACGCGGCCGCCACGGCTCGCTGCACGGTGGATGCAAGATCAGCGGGTGTGAACAGCTCAGTGGCCGCGACAACCGGTTCGACGTCCACCTGCTTGTTGTCGATCCGCTCGAGGAAACGATCGAGTAGAAGACGACGGCCGGGGGCGTCCGGTGGTCCCACCGGAAGGACAAGATCGAAGCGTCCGGGGCGGATGAACGCCGGGTCCAGCGCCGCGATCGAGTTCGTCGCACAGATCAACAGACGCCCTGGGGAACTACGGAACTGTGGGATGGCCTTCAGCAGCTCATTCACCACCGACTGGCTCTCCGGCCCGACGGCTTCCCGGGACTGCGCGATCTCGTCCACCTCATCGATGAACACCACGACTCGTTCGACCTGCATGAGTTCGGTGATGGCCGTACGCAGCTCGGCCGCGAGGTTGCCACCGCTGCCGGCCGCGACCAGCCGGGATGGCAGAAGTTCCACGAACGGCCACTCCAGACGTGCCGCTACCGCCCGCGCGAATGACGTCTTCCCGGTACCCGGTGGTCCGAACAGAAGCATGGTCGTCGGTGTGACCACCCCATACGTCTCCGCCAGCTCGTTCTCCTTGATAGGCAGCAGCAGGCGCTGTTCCACCAGTTGCTTGCCTTCGGCCATGCCGGCCAGACTGTGCCATTCCGCCGCTGTGAGCAGGGTGCCGCCCCAGCGCTCCACGGTCGTGACGTCGACCGGCCGCAGTGGCTCGTACTTCTCATAGAGTGTGAGCCCGGTCTTGACGAAGCCCCGGTTCCGGAAGGCGAGTTCCCCGAACTGCCCCGACGCGAGCAAGGTGGTTATACGGCGATGACCAGCGTGAATCAGCTGGTTCTCCAACGCCTGCAGAAGCGCGGACCCGATACCTCGGTATCGCCACGCAGGCGAGATTGCCAGCGCAAGTACCCGGGCATAGCCTTGTTCGTATTTTCCGACCGCGACGCCGACGAACTGATCGGGTGTGACGGCGACGACAGCGGGAGTGTCCTCGCGCAGCGCGAGAACTGTGTCGGTCAGGTCAAAAGACGGCCCTTCTTCGTCAGATCTGACCTCCTCAAGCAGACGAACCGTAGCGGTGTGATCGGTGGTGTCGTAGGATCGCACATGCCAATTGGTCATGACCGACTCCTTTCACTCGTGTCACTCGTGCGCAAGTACGGGTCAGTTACCTGTCGCGTCGTTTCCACTCGTGTTACCACTCGGGCAGCGGCAAGGAGCCCGCGGCGCAGGCTCGAAAGGAGCAGAATTAACCAGCCGGCGCGGGCTATCCATCCGCGGAGGGGAGCGGTAGATTGCCCGCGCCGGGGTCTCACCCGGGGTTCGCGACCGTTGTCAGCGACCACTCCGGGGAGCTTTTTTCGGCCACGCTGGCCTCAGCCACCGGCCAAAGAAGTCGGGCCCGTTACTCTTTTCACACCGTCGGGGGGGCCGGGCCCGCTCAGACCACGGCGGCGGACGCCGCGGGTAACGTCCTGGGCTCCGTACCGCGGCTGCCCTGGCCGGCCCCCCGCATCGGGTGGAGACCCACGCGGTGTTATGCCCCGGCGATTTTCGGCCGGTTTTTCAGTGACCCCGGGGATGCGGCCAAGGTGGCACCAACCGAGAGTCGACCAGTTCGTTGCGGAAACAGTTGTCCCACGTCGGGCATATCGATCGAACATCTGACGGCACCATCGCGTCAGTGCGGTGAGGCCTCGGCGGAACATTCCTCGAGGTGCCCTCCCCTGCCCTCGCGGACGGCCGACAGGCGTTGTCGGCGTCCCACGGAGTCCGATCATCAGACGGCGCCCTCGCGCGGGCGGGGGATCGTATGTTCCCGCTCAAGCGGAGCGGCCGACAGCAGGCTCCGGCCCGCTCGGGCGAGTTCGTCCGGTAGCCCGCTCAGCCCGAGCCTGTGCCCGGCCTCGGTGCGAATGACCATCAGATGGGCCAGCAGTGCTCGAGCTTCGTGAATCTCTCCTTCCGGCGCGCCATCCGCGATCAGCCGTGCGAGGGCAGTCATCACATCGCTTTCCGAGGTCACAGCCTCGGCGTATTCGCGTGCGGCGATCCACAACCGAGCCGCGGCATGCTGCCAGTCCGCCATGGCGCAGGCCATCAACGCGGGCGAGGCGGTCCGCGGCAACGTCTGTGTGATCACTGTGCTACCCGGGGAGCGGGGGCACTGACCAGCTGACGACGCAGTGCCCGTCGCTCATCCTCGTCCAGACCACCCCAGACACCGGCGTCCTGACCTGTGTCGAGCGCCCAGTTCAGACACTCACGGATCACCAGACAGCGGCGGCAGACGGCCTTGGCCTCCTCCAGCTGCCGCTGTGCTGGCCCGGTCGTACCGACCGGGAAGAACAGCTCCGGGTCCTCATCCCGGCAGGCGCTGCGCTGACGCCAGACTTCCAAATCCTCCGCGGTCTGCGGCTCCTGCGGCCGGACATGACGCCACATGTATGCGGTGTTCATGTCCTCAAACTGGCCGCGCAACTCGCCAGCCGCGTCCAATACAAGAACTCTTCTGCTCATCCGACACCGTCCCGTGGTCGCGTCGACATGAAGACTAAATCGAGCAGAAGCGTACGACCGGCCCCAGGGAGTGTCTACTCGCAATGTTTCAGAACCAGGGAACAGGGAATATGCCCCAGGACGGGGCCAAGGACTCATGAATAAAGGCTGAGGTACAACGTCCTGCCACCGACATTCGTCCAAGGCGCCGGGAATCATGCTTTTCAGCGACATCCGGGCGGCAGTTCACAGATCCACACGATCACCGTCCGGATACTCCGCGTGTGCCTGAGTCGCGAGCGCCCGGGGCCCGGCCAGGGTCACATACGGTGCCGACGAATACCGGCCGGGGCGTAATCCGGCGAGAATCAAGACGCCTCGCCGTGGACCGACCAGGAACAACGACTCACCACAGGTGACCTCGGGTCCTTAGACTCCGGAGGGGGGGTTGGCTACGTTCCGACTACATGCCTTGACATGACGGCCAAATGGGAGAAGGTCAGATGCCTCCTCGAAGGGTTACCATCGGTCCGTTGCAGCATGCACGCCAGATCCGCGGCCTGTCTCTGGCGCGGGCAGCGGAAGAGATCCGGAGTCTCGCCGAGGACATCGGTAGACCATGGGATGCGTTGACCGCACAGCGCCTCTCGGAGTACGAGGGTGGCAAACGCCCGAGCTGGGAACACTGTGATCTACTATCCCGCTATTACTGCACCAATGTCGTCGCGCTGGGCTGGGCGTGCGACTATGCCGGACCCGAGACCGGGACCCTGGCACTCATGTCGAATTCAGTTGACGATGGGGAGGCTCGATGGGCAGACGCCGATCTCGACCTTCTATGGAGACCTGACGGGTTGGCCGTCGGGTTCGAGGAGGTGACCGCCAATATGGAACGGCGGAAGTTTCTCAGCGTGTCCGGCGTGGCGCTGACCTCGGTTGCGCATCACTGGCTCATGACCGATTCAGCCGGCCTTGCCGCGGCGCTTGAGGGAAAGCGTGTGAACGACTCGCTCGTCGCGGGCTTCGAGCGGCGGGTCGACACGCTTCGCAAAATGGATGACGTTCTCGGAGGGGATGACATATACGAGCTTTCCATGGCGGAGCTACGGGTAGCCGTCCGCGTCCTGCGGACCGCCTTGTACGGCCACGCCCACGAGGCACGGCTGTACGCTGTCGCGGCTGAGCTGGCCCGCATCGCAGGCTGGGCAGCCTTCGACAGCGGCTACCACGGGGGTGCCCAGCGCCTGTGGATGGTCGCGCTCCGGGCCGCCGGCGAGGCCGGCCAGCCCGCGCTCGGCGCCAACATCCTGCGTTGCATGGCCGAACAGGCGGCCTGGTATGGCGACCCGAATGACGCCGTCACCATGCTCCGCTCAGCGCAGGCCGGAGCCCGCGCGGCAATGACCGCCACCGAGAAGGCGGCAATCTCCGGCGCGCTGGCTCTCGCGTACGGCCGTGCCGGTGAAAGCACCACAGCCGCCCGGACCGCCGAGGACGCGGTTCATCTCATCAGCCAGTCACAACCAGCGGAAGATCCGCCGCACATCTACTGGTGTGTCCCGTCCTGCATTTCGCTTTTCGCCGGTGAGGCGCTGCTCGCCAGCGGTGACGGAGCCGCGGCCATTCCGTATCTGGACAATGCCACGGACGGGTTGGCCGGTGATTTCCCACGCGCCCGGGTGGAAGCCATGACCAGGTTGGGTGTGGCGCACGTCCAGGCCGGCGATGCCGATGCCGCCATTCAGCTCGGGCATCAGGCCGTTGAACAGGCGGCTCTTCTCGATTCCGGAATGGCCGGACGAGACGTCGCGACACTCTGCCGTGAAATCGAACGTACCGGGTGCCCCGGGGCCGCCGATCTCACGGATCATGCCCGCGTCGCGCTGACCGCCGTCGGCGCGGCCTGACGGCACGGCAACGCTCCACCCGGTCTCCACAACGCTGGACCCGCTCCGCGGCTCCAGCACGGGACACCGCACAAGAGGCAGTCGAGGCGGCATCGCCGCACCGACTGCCTCTTGTGTTTTTGTGATTTATGTCCGCTTTGATGCATTCATCAGGCCGTTGATTACGCCAGCCGGGAGTATGACCCTCGCCACATTTCTCCATCTATTCAAGTCCGACTGGAGTCAAATACCCGCAACATCCCGTTCGTCGGCCTCGAGGGTGGCAAAAATATGATCTTCCAGATTGACTCCGTAAAGCATCCAGATAATTACCAAAAGTAACGCCAATTACTTAGCGTTAAATACCTCGAGAACGTCCGACCAATGGCCGCCTATCGTCGACCAGCCGAAGGCAGCGGACGATCGGCGATCAATATGATCGGCCAATATGATCACGATCGCCGCTGATCACCGCCACACCTCTCACCGCACTTGATTTCCCGACCATGCTGTCGCGAAACTGATAGCTGGGTCACGTCCACCGGAACAGTCTCGGCAATCCCCGCGGCGTCACCCAGCAGGGGCTGTCCGGGTATCTGGTACGAACCGGGTATTCAGCCGCCGCCAGGATCGACGGGCGACGGCACCGCGCCAGACCGGTCTCGACCGATGGCATGAGATCCGCGCTGAAGGCTTCGGAGCCGGCCCCGTACGAACCCGCCTGGCAGGATCATGGGATCCATGCGGCCACGGGTCCGGTCCACGACCGCACAGTCGGTCATGGATTGTCTCCACTGGGCGACTCGCCGAGTCGATTGATCAACAAAATGTCAAACCGTCGGTGCGCAAGGGCTGGAAACGCGGCTCGAACATCCGCGACTCTCGCGGTGTCAAAGGTCGCCGCGGGCAGACTCGGAGCATCGCCGCCCTCCGCCAGTACCACGCCCCATGGATCAACAATCACGCTGTTGCCGGCCAGTCGCCGGCCGGCCTGCCAGCCCGCGGCATTGCAGGCGACGAGAAGAACCTGGTTCTCGACAGCGCGGGCACGGGTCAGGATCCGCCAGTGGTCAAGTCGTTCGTGCGGCCAGGCTGACACGACCACGATGATCTCGGCACCCTGATCGACAAGCAACCGGAAAAGCTCCGGAAAACGAAGATCGTAACAGGTGGCTAGCCCGACGGTACCGAAAGGCGTACGGCTGGTGATCACATCCCGCCCCGGCGTGAGCAGTTCCGCCTCCCGCGAGCCATGGCCGAAAAGGTGAACCTTGCGGTAGACCTGGAGAAGATCTCCATCGGGCCCGATGAGCACAGTGGTGTTGTGAAGACGCCCGTTCGGGCTCCGCTCGACCATGCTGCCGGCGACCATGTGCCAGCGGCGTTCCCGGGCCACGCGCCGGAGCGCGGTGAGAACGGGCCCGTCCAGCGGTTCGGCGTCCTGGGCATACCGATCGAACGAGAAATACCCTGTCATCCACAGCTCGGGCAGCACAACCAGGTCCGCGTCGTCGATGCTACGCAGTTGAGCGAGCACTCGCCGCAACCGATCGTGAGCCCCCTCCGAGCTGGGACATTCAAGTTGGACACAGACGACGCGAACTCCGGGTTGTGGCACGCTCCGAGCGTGCCACTCCACTCCCGTTCGCGGGGCTGGGGCACGCGCATCGCCGCATCGCCGCATCGCCGCGCGATGCGCGGGTACCCCGGCTGGTCAGTCGGCCCCCAAGGACCATGGTGACGCCACCTCCGCAGCCTTGCGATACGCGCGCCCCAAGCCCAATTCTTGATCCACTCTCCTATTGCCGGGCGCTCTAACCTGCCGGAAATTCGCTTTTTTTGACCGCGTAATGCCTGGTGGATGACGATGGGCATGGCAGTCCACTGACGACAGAGGTCGACGAGCGGTGCGTTGCGGCCTCGCCCGGCGGCTCCTTTGATCGTCCATGGTTTCCTGCCACGAGCACAAAACCATGATCGTGCAGCTGCTGGCTTACCAGTACCCGCTCGAAGGGAAATTCATGAACAACGCGGTCATCGTCGATGTCGTTCGGAGCGCATCCGGACGAGGCAAGCCAGGCGGCGCTCTGTCCGGAGTGCATCCGGTCGAACTGCTCGCGACCGTGCTCCGATCGTTGATCACACGTAACGACCTTGACCCGGGGCGGGTCGACGATGTCATCGGCGGATGCGTCCAGCAGGTCGGCGAGCAGTCCGCGAACATCACCCGGTATGCCCTGCTGTCCGCGGGATTCCCGGAGAGCGTGCCAGCCACGACCGTTGATCGCCAATGCGGATCAAGCCAACAAGCCGCGCACTTCGCCGCGCAGGGCGTGATGGCCGGCGCCTACGACATCGTGATCGCGTGCGGCGTCGAGTCGATGAGCCGCATCCCGATGGGCACGCCGACCATCGGCCAGGACCCACAGGGTCCTGGCGTCCACGCCCGTTATCCCGAAGGCCTGGTCAACCAGGGCGTTTCGGCCGAACTGATTGCCCAGAAATGGAAGTTCGACCGCGAAACCCTCGACGCCTTCGCGGCGGCCTCCCATCAGCGCGCGGCGGCCGCGGCGGCCGCGGGCGCCTTCGACAACGAGATCGTGGCGGTGGCAGCCCCCGCGCCGGACGGAACAACCAGTACACATCTGGTGGACCAGACCATGCGGGCGAGCACAACAGTCGAGGGCCTCGCCGGTCTCAAGCCATCCTTCGGCACCGAGGAAATGCGGGCGCGGTTCCCCGACGTCGACTGGAAGATCACCCCTGGAAACTCCTCACCGCTGACGGACGCGGCATCCGCCGCACTGATCATGAGTGAACAGGCTGCCAGCAAGCTCAACCTGCGCCCCCGCGCCCGCTTCCACGCGTTCTCGGTGGTCGGCGACGACCCGTTGCTCATGCTTACCGGTCCCATCCCAGCAACTCAGCAGGTTCTCGCGCGAGCCGGCCTGACCATCGGCGATATCGACGCCTACGAGGTCAACGAGGCCTTTGCCCCCGTGCCACTGGCCTGGGCACACGAACTTGCCGCCGACCCGGCAAAACTCAACCCCCGCGGCGGAGCGATCGCCCTTGGGCACGCGCTCGGCGCCTCCGGCACCCGGCTGCTGGGGACGCTGGTCAACTACCTGGAGGCGAACGGCGGCAGGTATGGCCTACAGACCATGTGCGAAGGCGGCGGCATGGCCAACGCAACCATCATCGAACGTCTTTAGAGCGCCCGGCAGTAGGGGCGCGCCATCCTGCCGGCGGGCAATGCCGTCTGGCTGCCGGCTCCGCCGTGAAGCCGGCAGCCTGTGCCCCGATCCAGCCGTGACAGCGGTATGACCGGAAACAGCATGATCAAAAATGTCAACAAAACAAGAGAGGTGTCGGACAGGTGAATATCGCAGGTGGCGTCGCCCTGATCACAGGAGGAGCCTCCGGCCTCGGGCTCGCGACAGCCCGTCGTCTCGTAAACGCCGGTGCCAGTGTCGTGCTGCTGGATCTGCCCACATCAGGCGGCGAGCAGGTCGCCGCCGACCTTGGCAAGGCCACCTTCGCGCCCGCTGACGTCACCGACTCCGAACAGGTCAACGCCGCGCTCGATATCGCTACCGGCCTGGGCGAGCTGCGTGTCGTGGTCAACTGCGCCGGGATCGCGCCGCCGGCCCGGATTCTCGGTAAAGGCGGCGTGATGCCGCTGGAGGCGTTCACCCGGATAGTCACGGTCAACCTGATCGGAACCTTCAACGTGATCAGGCTTGCCGCCGAACGCATGGTTCACAACGAGCCCACCGCCGGCGAACGCGGGGTGGTCGTGTGCACCGCGTCGGTCGCCGCGTTCGAAGGCCAGATCGGGCAGGTCGCATACTCCGCGTCCAAGGGCGGTATCGCCAGCATGACTCTGCCGCTCGCCCGCGACCTCGCGGACAAGCAGATCAGGGTGGTTACCATCGCGCCGGGCCTGTTCAAGACCCCGCTGCTCGCCAGCCTTCCGGCGGAGGCACAGGCTTCGCTTGGCCGCCAGGTGCCGCACCCCAACCGCCTCGGCGATCCTGACGAATATGGCGCGCTGGTCGAGCACATCACCGCCAATCAGATGCTCAACGGTGAGGTCATTCGACTCGACGGCGCCATCCGAATGGCCCCCCGCTGACCATGTGATCGATGGGTGAGATCCGCTCCACGACGAGGGTGGCCGCACCTCCCCTGCTTACAAGGAGATGTCGGTTACCACGGCCGTATACAGGGAGAAACCCGGCGCTGGGCTGGGCAGCTCCGTACGCGGTCGGGATGGTCCCGCGTGCCAGCAACCGTAGGTACGCGGGAGCATCCGCAAGAGTGAACACCGGCATGGCACAGACACCGGTGTCCGCGAACATCACGGAAGCTTCCTCCATGCCGGTCACGGACTCCGCCGTACCGATTACAGACCGAGATCCCGACCAATGATCTCTTTCATGATTTCATTGGTCCCACCGTAAATCATCTGGACACGAGAATCGACGAAGGCCCTGCCAACCGGATATTCACGCATATAGCCATACCCTCCGTACAGCTGCAGGCAGCGGTCGGACACCCGACACTGAAGCTCAGTGACCCAGTACTTGGCCTTGGCCGCGCGCACGGCGCTGAGTTCGCCACGCAGATGCTCAATCAGACAATCGAGGATGAACGTACGGGCGATATCGATCTCGGTCGCCAGTTCCGCCAGAACGAACCTGCTGTGTTGGAATGATCCGATCGGCTGGCCAAAGGCGGTGCGCTCCTTCGCGTACGCCAGAGTCTGCGTGAGCAGGCCCTCAATCATGCCGAGGCCGGCGATCGCTATGGACAGCCGCTCCTGTGGCAGGTTGCGGACCAACGCGTAAAATCCGCTGTTCTCCTCGCCGAGAAGGTTGGCAACCGGCACCCGGACGTCGGTAAAGGACAGCTCGCTGGTGTCCTGCGCATGCAGCCCGATCTTCTCCAGATTGCGGCCCCGTTCGAAACCCGGCATCCCACGCTCGAGAACGAGCAGGGACAGCCCGCGGTGTGGGTCGTCCGCGGTGCGCACCGCGGTGATCACAAGGTCGGCATGCTGCCCGGAGGAGATAAAGGTTTTTGCGCCGTTGACGACGTAGACATCCTCGTGACGGACCGCGCGGGTCCGGATAGCGGCCAGATCACTGCCTGTACCTGGTTCGGTCATGGCCACCGCGAGAACGGTCTCACCCGAGACCGTACCGGCAAGCCAACGCGCCTTCTGCTCATCGGTGGCGAGGCCGAGCAGATAGGGCAGGACAATGTCATTCTGCAACGTCAGGCTAAGACCCGCCGACGTGGCCAGCGCGCGACCGAACTCTTCCCCGACGATCGCGTTGAACCGGAAGTCCTCGATGCCGGGCCCGCCGTACTTGTCATCGACACCGAATCCGAGCAGGCCCCACGCACCAGCGTCGGTGAACAACGCACGATCAACGATACCTGCCCGCTCCCACGCATCATAGTTCGGCAGCACACACTGCGCGACAAAGTTCCGCACCAGCTCGCGGAAGAGTGCATGCTCGCTGTCATACACGCGTGCCGACAGTGACGACGGCGGCTGGTCCACATTCACCATCGAGCGCTACCTCCCCAGCCCAGTCCGCACATCAATGATCTCGACGCAGAACAGCCCAACGCCTTCTTCGGCCCGCCGAGGCGATTCACCGAACGCATACGCCCTGGAACGACCCTAACAGGCAACATATATCAATTAGTTTACTACATGATCGACCTAGGGCAGCAGCTTACGCAGCAGTTCGATGGAAGCGACCCGCTCCGCATGGGTGGCGGCCAACGGGGTCACATTCAGTGACGTCACCCCGGCCGCGACCAGCGAATCCAACCGATCCCGCAGGTACCCCTCAGCACCGATGAGGGATATGGCCCGCAGAAGTTCCGCCGGGACCACAGCCGCGGCTTCCTTCTTTCTGCCGTCGAGGTAGAGATCCTGGATCAGCGCGGCCTCGCGCTCGTAACCATAGCGGCAGGCAAGATCATTGTAGAAGTTCCTGCCTCGAGCACCCATGCCCCCGATATAGAGGGCAAGCGTCGGACGATAAAGATCAATAAGATGATCGACGTCATCACCGATCGCCATCGGCGCGGCGACCACAATATCAAGGTTGCCAAGAGCGGGGTCCCGCCTGGATCGGCCATCCGCCAGGGAGGCCCCCCAGACATCCGCCGCCTTCTCCGGATGGAAGAAGATCGGCTCCCATCCCTCGGCAATCTCCGCGGCCAACGCGACGTTCTTCGGCCCAAGCGCCGCGAGAATGATCGGGATCCGGTCACGCACCGGCTTGTTTATTATTTTCAACGGCTTCCCGAGGCCGGTTCCCTGGTCGGCGGGCAACGGAATCTGATAGTAGCGGCCGCTATGCACCACCCGTTCACGGCGCCACACCTGTCGGCAGATCTCCACGACCTCCCGGGTGCGGCCGAGCGGCGCGTCGTAACGGACGCCGTGAAAACCCTCGATGACCTGTGGACCGGACGCGCCGATCCCGAGCGTGAAACGACCGTCGGACACGTAGTCAAGGCCGGCTGCCGTCATCGCCGTCAACGAGGGAGTACGACTGTAG
This sequence comes from Protofrankia sp. Cj3, assembly GCF_917627355.1. NCBI lineage: Bacteria > Bacillati > Actinomycetota > Actinomycetes > Frankiales > Frankiaceae > Protofrankia > Protofrankia sp. Cj3. The sequence goes on from NZ_CAKJTR010000001.1 coordinate 57,397, forward strand.
ACAGGCAGGATACCTGACGCGATCTCGACGCGATCGGTGCGCGCCGCGATGAAGCCCAACTGGCTCACCGCGTCAAAGGAGTACGCCTCCGCCACAAAGACGATGTCCACTCCGGCGGCCTCGAAATCACGCAGGCCGGCAACTGTCTCCCTGAAGTCGCCGCTGTAGTCCAACGGCATACCGATCCGCACTGAGGCCTCCTCGTCGACGCCGTTCCAACCGATGGCCAGAAAAGTAGGCGGCCATAGTTCTCCGCACACACTCAAAGGCCCCGGAGGTCACTTGATCCTGGATCAAAACGTCCAAGCACCGCGTGACCCGACCGATAGTCGGGACCTGATCGTTGTACGCCAACCGATGGTCGCGGCGCAACACAACCGCAATAAGAGCGCCCGGCAATAGGGG
>NZ_CAKJTR010000001.1:58196-70878 GCF_917627355.1 Protofrankia sp. Cj3
AAGCAGCTTCCGCGGCAGGCGGTCCCCATGCCACCGCCGCCGGAGCAGCGGAGCCCGACGGGCCGCGCTCCCGGTCCGGTGACCAGCTGTCAGGTGGCCGCCGGACCGAACATTGCGGTCAGTCGCTGGCCGAGCCGATACCGAAATAGCTGGCATTGATCAGACCGGGATCCGCCGCAAGGGCGGCGGCGGTACCGGTGAACACGATTCGGCCCCGGTCGAGGATGTAGGCCCGGTCCGCGGCGGCGAGGGCGAGCGACACATGCTGCTCTATCAGCAGAATGCCGGTGCCGCGTTCGTCGGCCAGGCGCCGCAGGACCGCAAGCAGACTCGACGCGAGATCGGGCGCAAGGCCGGAGGAGAACTCGTCGACGATCAGCAGCTTCGGCTGCCGTGCCACAGCGCTGGCCAGCGCGACCTGCTGCCGCTCGCCCCCGGAGAGCTCGCCGCCGGTCCGGTCGAGCAGCGGGCGCAGCGCCGGGAAACTCGCCAACGTCCGCTCGATCTGGTCACCGGGCCGTCGACCGACCGCGAGGCGCAGGATCTGGCGGACCGTCAGCCCCCGGAGAGGCGTCCCGCCCTGAGGGGCCACCGCCAGTCCACGGCGGGCAAGCCCGGCCGGGTTCGGGCGGCGGGCCGGGTGACCGAGGACGCTCACCCGGCCGTCAAACGGCGTGAGCTGCCCGGAAACCGAACGGATGAGCGTTGTCTTGCCGGCGCCGTTCGGCCCGAGCAACGCGACGATCTCACCGGCGTGGACGTCGAGTGTGACCTCGTGCATCACGGGCAGGCGGTCATACCCACTCGTAACCCCTTCAAGGGCAAGCACCTTGTGCTTGGACGGCTGCGTGGGCACGCGAACGGCCGTTGCCGGTGAGCCGCCGAGATACACCTCGCGCACCTCGGGGCGGTCCCGGACCGTGGCCGGTGGGCCATACGCCACGACCCGTCCCGCTCCCAGCACCACAACGTCGTCACATGCCTCGAAAACCAGCTTGATGTCATGATCAACAAGAAGAATCGCGTAGCCACGCTCAGCCAGGCGGCGCAACCGAGTCGTGAGCGTGGCGCGCGCCGCCGAATCCAGGCCCGCCGCCGGCTCGTCCACGAGCAGCACCTGACCGCCCGCTGCCAGCGCGCGGCCGAGCCCGACAGCGAGCCGCTCGTCGTGCGACAGCGTCGCGGGGAGCTGGTCAGCGAGCATGCCAAGCCCCAGCGCCACGGCCGGCTCAGGCCCGGCTACCGCGAGATTCTCGGCAACGGACAGGTCCTCGAACAGTTCCAGGGACTGGAAGGTACGCGTGAGGCCATGCCGGAACCGCTCATGCGGCGGCATCGAGTTCAGCACCGTCCCGTCCAGCACGATCTGGCCGGCGCTGGCGGGAGTGAATCCGGTGACCGCGTCTATCAACGTGGTCTTGCCGGCTCCGTTCGGCCCGATCAGCCCGGTGACCTTCCCCGCGGACAGGGTGAACGACACATCATGGACGATTTCGACCTTGCCGTAGCTGACGCACAGCCCACTGACGCTCAGGCGAACCGGGTCCCCGGTCATGCGCGTGCCTCGGCCGGTATCCGCAGGCGCACCGCAGGCTGGCGCGGATCGTACGCGAGCCCCTCGGGACGCAGCACGACGAGCACCATCAGGGCTACACCGCACAGCAGCGACTGGTACCTCGCGAGGTCAATAAGACGATCAAGAAGAGTGAACACCACGCCGCCCGGGGCCAACAGGCCGCCCAGCACCGCGCCGCGCACACTCATCACCCCGCCGACCGAAGCGATCGCCAAAAAGAACAACGAGGCGAACACCCCGAACGAGTCGAACGAGAGCCGCCCCTGGCCGTAACCGATCAGGCAACCACCGAAGCCGGCGATCCCGGCGGAAATGGCGGAGGCGAGCAGCTTCGTCCGGGCGGCGTCCACACCGACGGCGGACGCCGCCCGTTCATTTGAGCGGACGGCGAGCATCCGCAGCCCTGAGGTGGACGCACGCAGCCGAGCCACCCCGAAGGCGCATAGCACGAATACCGCAAGGGTGAGCAGGCCGTACTGCACCCGTGGGTATCCGGCCCCGGCAACACCGAGATCAATACCGAAAACCTTCGGGGCCGGGACAGCCGATCCGGCAAGACCACCCGTGATCAACGGATTGGCGAAGACCATTTCCTGAAAGGCCACGCCCGCGGTGAGTGTCACCACCGCGAGGTCCACGCCGCGGATCCGTCGGGACAAGACCCCGAGCAGCAGGCCCGCGACGGTCGCCGCCCCGGTGGCAAGCAGCGGGGCGAGCGGAAACGGCACGCCGAGGCCGCCCTGCAGCCTCGCCAGCAGGAAACCGGCCACACCTGCCAGCGACATCTGCGCGAGCGAGAGCTGTCCGGCGAACCCGGTCAGCACCACGAAGGACAGGCACACGACCGCGCCCGCGAGACTGCGTTCCAGACCCAGCCGGTAGGAGCCGGTGAGCAGTACCAACGCGAGCACCCCGGCCGGCACGACCACATAAAGATCACGTAGTGGACGTCCCGCCGGCTCGGCCCGGGGCAGTCTCGCCGCCGCCGGTGCCATGATCTGGTCCCGGCCCGGTATCAACTGGCCGCGGGTGAGCGCGATGGCGATGAGAAAAAGCAGCGGGAACAACGACCGGAGCCCAGGTTGATCAAGCCACGAAACGGCATGCTGAAGGGGAAGAAGAACCGACTGGACCATCCCGAGCAACAGCGCGCCGACGATGGTGGCGCCGAACGACGACAAGCCGCCGAGCAATGCGGCGGCCAGCGCGGGTACGATGAACAATGTGTACGTGGACGGGCTCAGGACACTGATCGGCGCCACCAGTATTCCCGCGAGCGCGCCGAGGACGGATGCCGCCACCCAGCTGGTCGCCGCGACGACTTCAGGCCGGTAGCCGAACTGAGCCGTGGCCTCGTCGGACTCGGCCACCGCCCGGGTGGCGAGCCCCAGCAACGTCCATCGGGATACCGCCCACATCACTATGCCGACCGTGGCCACCAGCGCGGCAAGCAACGGGCGGTCAACAGGCACGTTTTCCCCGAACAAGGAGAAAGAGGTCCGTGGCAGGACGGAGTCGATGAACCTGTTGTCCGAGCCGAACTGCAGTACCGCCAGCGCCTGCAGGGCGATCATAAGGCCGACCGAGGCAACCAGCGTCAGCACGGGCGGCGCGTGCCGTAGCGGCCGAAATATGAGAAAATAGACAACGAGTCCGCCCAGGGCAGCCATGGCGAGCGACACTGTCAATGCCAGCGCGAAAGAGGGGCTATCAGTGAGATGAACACGGGGAGGAAGGCCCACGACGGGGAGGACGAGGTCTCCGACGTCTCTGAGCTCGGCATACTGATAGGTGACATACATCGCGAACGCGGCGTGCGCGACATTGACCACACCTGAAGCGCGGTGTATCAACACCAGTCCGAGACCAAGTGCCGCGTAGACCGCACCGGCACCCAGGCCCAGGACCAGTGCCGCGACATACGTGGGCACAGGGCTCTCCAATCCAGCATGGCGGTCTGTTGTGGGCCAGAGCAGTGTAACTTCTGTGAATATGACGCTGTCCCGTCGTGCTGTCGTAGCCGCGGTCACGGCTGCCGTGGTCCTGTCCGTCGTCCTTGCTGGGTGTACGAGCCGGCGCGGCGGAGGCCCCGCCGGTCCTGGCCGGACCAACGGTGGGTCCGCGAGCCAGTTGAGTGGACCGCCGGTCAAGTTGGGCTTCGTCTCGATGGAGAACACCCCGCTCGGGTCGTTTCCCGAAACCCGAATCGCCGCCCAGGGGGCCGTCGCGTACGCCAACGAGGCTCTCGGCGGAGTTCACGGCCATCCTGTTGAGCTCGTCCCCTGTGTGACGAACGGCTCTCCCGAGTCGTCCCAGGACTGCGCCAACCGCCTCGTCGCTGAGAAACCCGTCGCCGTGGTCGGCGGCGTGGACCTCGGCACCGAAGCTGCCATGGGTCTCTACGAACGCGCCGGGATTCCCTATATCAGCGGCTCACCCCAGCTGAGCGGGGAGCTGAGTTCCCGCACCTCGTTCTCATTGACCGGTGGCACACTCACCGACCTGCTCGGTATCACCGAGTACCTGACGGCCACCAAACATCTGAAAAAGGTCCACGCGCTGTACGCGGACCTGCCCGGACTGCTCACCGCCGCGATTCAGGGATCCGAAAAAATCCTCCGCGCCAGGGGCGTGTCGGATATCCAGCTGGTGCGGGAAAAGGTTGATACGGCTGATTTCGCACCAGCCGTCAGCCAAGCCGTGTCCGGCGATCCGGACGCAATCGTCGTCGTTTTCCCGGCCCAGTCCTGCGCACGAATAGCCCAGGTCGCGGGAACGCTCCAGATCAAGACGCCAATGTACTTCGTGGGCTCCTGCGCCTCCCCCGCCGTGCCGCGGGCCGCCGGGCCAAGCGCCGGCAACCTCTACTTCGCCTCGGCTTATCTGCCGTTCGGCACCACCGGCGGCGACCAGGACGCCGAGGCATTCCGAGCACGGCTTCCCGAGGCCCAGCGATCGCCGTTGTCGCAGGCGTCCTTCGCGACCGTCCTGGTTGTCCGATCACTGCTCGCCGAGATGGCACAGACGACTTCCACCGACCTGACAGCCGCCTTCAGGGCGACACGGGACCATCCGAACGTCATGGCGCACCCGTTCACCTGCGACGGAACAGCGATAAACCTCTTCCCGGCGGTCTGCAACACAGCGATACGCATCCTGCGGTGGTCCGGCAACGGCTTCGCGGACGTCAGCGACACCTGGGTGGATGGACGTGAGCTCATGAAACTCATCACCTGACCGCCGATCAACCATTACACCGGCCCGGCGAACGCGGATGTCGGCGCCAGGCCGGCCAGCCATCAACCAAGATCAATGAGTGGTGGCGCCGGGCCAGCGGAGCCGGGCCAGCAGACCCGCGCCGGGGGCGACGAGCACGGACAGGACGAAGATCCCCGCCGCTGTGAGCACGATCGCGCCTCCCGCGGCGACGCTCCACTGCTGACTGACCGCGAGCCCGATCACGCCGCTGGCGACCCCGATGGCGATGGCGACGGCGGTCATCGCCCCGACTCCGCCGCACCACAGCCGGGCGGTGGCAGCCGGGGCCACGATCAGCGCGACCGACAGGATTGTTCCCACGGCCGGTACCGACGTGACGATCGTCATCTCAATCAGCAGCAGGAAGACGAGATCCAGCCGGCCGGCTGGATAACCGACCGCCACCATGGCGTCGCGATCGAAGGCGCCAAAAACTATCTCCTTGCCCAACAGCGCAAGGACCACGACGACGACGACGGCGGTGACGGCCGTGGTGACCAAAGCATCCGGCTGCACGGTGAGAATGGAGCCGACGAGATAGGCGGTGAGATCCCTGGTGAATCCCGCCTGCGCGGACAGCAGCAGTACCCCGAGGGCGAAGCCACCGGAAAGCACGACGCCGGTCGCGCTCACATTGTCAGCGCGCGTCGACAATACGGCGACGGCAAGGACGACGAGGACCCCGAACAGCGCCGAACCGAGGTAGAGGTTCACGCCCGCGATCGCCGCGAGCACCACGCCCGGGAAGGTGGCGTGCGTCATCGCCATCGTGAAAAAACTCAGCCGGCGCAGCACCACGTGTACGCCGATGACGCCGCACAACGCGCCGACGAGCACGGCTTCGATCAGCGCACGGCGGGTGTAGGAGTCCGCCAACAGCTCAGAAAAAATCATCACATGCCCGTCCCCGCCGTCAGACCGGTTGGCGTGCGGGGACCATCCGGCCACTCGCCCGACGCCTGCGCATCCACCAACCGCCCCCGGGCCCGGCGTCCCCGAGTCCAGCGCCCTCGCGCGAACCGGCTGAGTGGGCCGGCCCCGAGCGCGAACAGGTAGCACATGACAAGGGCGAGCACGACGGTCGCGCCCGAAGCCAGCCGTACCCCACGATTGATCGAGGCCTCGTAGCTCGCGGCAAGCCCCAACCAGCCACCGGACATACCGACCGTGATCGCTATTCCGGACACAACCACCAACCGGTCGGACAGCAGCCGGGCCGTCGCCGCCGGAACGACGAGAAGGGCAATAACGAGAATCGTCCCGACAGCCTTGACAGCCGCGACGACAACGATGGCGATGACAAGGTTGAGGATGAGGTCCAGCAGACCGACGCGGTAGCCCATCGCCCGCGCCGCAAGCGGGTCAAACGCCCGCAGGAGCAGCTCCTTACGCAGCGCCAGGAGCACCACGGACACTCCCACGGCCACGACCGCCGTCTGCGTGAGCTGCGTGGAGTCGACAGTGAGGACACGGCCGAACAAAAAAGCCGTCAGGTCAGCGGTGTACGAACGCCGACGCGAGACGAACACGACCCCCAACGCGAAGAACGACGTCAGCAGGATGGCGAGCGCGGCATCCTGGTTCACGTGCCGGTTGGCCGCCAGCACGGTGAACAGCACCGCGGACAACAGCGCAAAGGCGAGGGCCCCTGGCACGATACCTGACTCTCCTGACAGCAGGTATCCGATAACCACTCCAGGGAAAACGGTGTGCGTGAGCGCGTCGGCCAGGAAAGCCAACCGTCGCAATACCACGAAAACACCGACAACACCGGCCATAGCTCCGAGAAGCAGTACCTCGATCAGCGCCCGCTGCATGAACGGGAGCGCGAACGGTTCGACGAGCAGCCGGTTCACCATCACTAGCATCCCGTCACAGCCGCCTCATGCGTGGGCGACGATGACACTGTCGCCAGCCAACGCAAGAGCGGCTCCACCGTAGGCGGCACGAAGCCTGTCCGGGGTCAGCGTGGCCGAAATCGGGCCGAACCCGAACTGGTGCCGGTTGAGCAGACAGACGTCGTCACAGGCAAGATGCGCCAGTGACAGATCATGGGTGCTGACGACAACCGTGGCACCGGCCTCTCGCAGTTCGCCGAGCGCGCGCAACAACGCTTCCTGCGAGACCGTGTCCACGCCGTTGAACGGCTCGTCCAGCAGCAGCAGTGTGGGCTGCTGAGCTATCGCCCGCGCAAGCAGGACGCGTTGGCGCTGCCCGCCCGACAACGTGCCGAACCGGTCGGCGCCCCGGTGCGCGAGCCCTACCGCTGTCAGGGCCTGCGTGGCGATCTGCCGGTCGGCCCGGCCAGGCCGGCGCACCCATCCGATCGTCCGATACCGGCCCATCAGCACGACCTGGTTGACCGAGACCGGGAACTCGGGATCGAGCGCGTCCGCCTGCGGGACGTAGGCAACGTCGCGACGGGCGCCGGCCGGCGTCCGGCCGAGCACCTGAATCGACCCGTCGACGACCGGGACAAGCCCGAGCATCGCCTTGATCAGAGTTGATTTGCCGCCGCCGTTCGGCCCTATGAGCGCAACCGTACGCCCCGCCCGCACCACGCCATCCACATTCTCGACAGCCGGTACCCGGCCGTAAGCGATACTGGCCCGAGCGAAAACCACCGCGGCCGGACGGTCGCCGTCGGCCTCCGCCGCGCCTCTCCCGGCGGCACCGAGCTCCACCTGTGCCCTCATCTCAACGCCCCGACGATCGTTCTGGTGTTGTGCTCTTCCATCCGCAGATAGGTCTCGCCGTCCGACCCCGGTGGGCCGAGCGTGTCACCGTACAGAGCATCCTCGCCCGCCACCACCTTGACGCCAGCCTCCCGACCGATTGTCTGGGCTGTGTTCGGCGGTAGCGACGACTCGGAGAAGATCGCCTTCACGCCGGTCTTCCTGATCTCACCGACAAGATCGTCAATATCACGGCCGGACAGCTCCGCGGACGTGTCGAAGCTCGGGATGATCGACCCGACAAAGGCCAGCTGGTACCGGTCAACGTAGTAGCCGAACGCATCGTGGTTGGTCACGAGCTTACGATCGGCCGGGGGCAGGGAGTTGATCTGCTGCATGATATCCGCGTCAAGGGCGTCGAGCTTGCCAGCGTAGGCGGCGACATTGGCCTGGTAGGCCGCGGCACCGGCAGGGTCCTTGGCCGCGAGCGCCTTCTCGATACCGGCCACCATGATCTTGACGTTCAGTGGGTTGTGCCAGATGTGGGGGTCCCCTTCTTTCTCCTCATCACCGTTGCCCGGCCGGATCTTCACCCCCTGGCTGGTGTCGACCCGATCGCCCCTGAAGCCCGCGGACGAGATCACACCGTCGAGCCACTTCTCCAGGCCGACGCCGTTGGCTACCAGGACGTCGGCCTCGCCGATCGCCTTCACGTCCGCGGGCGAGGGCTCGTAGTCGTGCGGGTCGACGTTGGGCCTGAGGATCTGGGTCACCCGCACCCGGTCACCGCCGACGACCCGGGCGAAGTCCGCGACCTGGGTGGTGGTCGCCACCACCTTGAGCTTTCCGGATACCGTGGCGGCTTCGGAGCTGGCATCCCCACCGCCAGTAGCACAACCAGCAAACAACATGGCAACGGCGGTGAGGCCGACACCTCCGGCCGTACGACGGACCCAGGTCATACGCAAAGGGAACTCCAGCATGAAGGCGATGATTGCCTTGATGAAAACGGTTCCCGGTTCGGATGTCAAATTATGATGTGCCCGCTCTCGGGCGCGGCGGTCAGGGCGTGTCCGCCTCGCCGCTGTCCACCGCACTGGGCCGATCCGTGGCGGACCCCGTCGCACGATCAGACCGATCATGATCGTCAATGAGGCCGCTGAACGCGGCAAGCCCGCCGAAGGCCTTCGTCAGCTCACTCGGAATGATCCAAATCTTGTTCGCGTCGCCTTCCGCGAGGCGCGGCAGAGTCTGCAGGTACTGGTAGGCGAGAAGCTTGCGGTCCGGGTTGCCGTCGTGGATCGCCTGGAACACCGTGGTGATGGCCTGGGCCTCGCCCTGCGCCGCGAGGATCTTCGCTTCCCTCTCACCCTGAGCCCGCAGGATCGCGGCCTGTTTCGCGCCCTCAGCGCGCAGGATCTCGCTCTGCTTGACGCCCTCGGCAGACAGGATCGCGGCCCGGCGGTCCCGCTCGGCGCGCATCTGTTTTTCCATCGAGTCCTGGATTGACGGTGGTGGCTCAATCGCCTTGATCTCCACCCGGTTCACCCGGATACCCCACTTACCGGTTGCCTCGTCAAGGACACCGCGCAACCGGGTGTTGATTTCATCGCGGGAGGTCAGGGTCTGCTCCAGGTTCAAACTACCGATTACGTTGCGCAACGTGGTGACCGTGAGCTGCTCGATCGCGCGAATCACATCGGCAATCTCATAGATGGACGCCCGCGGGTCGGTGACCTGAAAGTAGATGACCGTATCGATACTGACGACAAGATTATCCTCAGTGATCACCGGTTGCGGCGGAAACGTCACCACCTGTTCACGCAGGTCGACGCGCTCCCTGATCCGGTCCACCACGGGGATGACGATGGCCAGACCCGGGCCCAGCGTCCGGTGGTAGCGACCGAGACGCTCGACCACGACCGCACGGGCCTGCGCTACCACCCGCACGGATCTGGCAAGGAACACCAGCAGCACCAGTACGACGACGGCAGCAGCGATCAGCCCGGCCATCAGGACCACCCCGTTGCCACGCGTAAGCCCCGCAGCGGCATCGTCATCACGTCAGCGCCTCCGGTCTTCCTACGTCCACAGCTCGGCGGGATGGACGATGGCCGTCGCGCCGTCAATACGCAACACCCGGACAATGCTTCCCGGTTGGAGCGCATGGCCCGCGACCGGCATGCGCGCCGACCACACCTCACCGCCGATCTTGACCCGACCACCGTTGCCGTCGACGGGCTCCAGCACGATCCCGGTTTTTCCGATCAACGCATCCACACCCATCGCGACCCCCGGCGGCTGGTTCAGATGGCGCCTGGCAACCGGCCGCAGCCCGAACAGAAGCGCGACAGAAGCGGCCGCGAACGCCGCGAGTTGCGCGACGGAACCGCCACCGACACCCGCCACGACAGCGGCGACGAGGGCCGCGATCGCGGTCATTCCGAGGATCAGAGCGAGTGTCAGCAGCTCACCGGCCCCGAGAACCCCGGCGATCATCAACCACCAGAGCCACGCTGACATACTGTCATCGTAGGCATCGTGCGACCTGTTGTGAACGACTTGCTGTGGACGTGGAACCCGGGGTTAAGAGCGACCGGCAATAGGGGTGTGGATCAAGGAGCGGGGCTGGGGTGCGTAGATCGCGAGGCGGCGGAGGGAGTCACCCTGGTGTTGGGTGGCGACCGACGACAACGCGGTGAGGTGCGTGCCCCAGCCCCGCGACGCCGCGTCCCCTATTGCCGGTCGCTCTAAGCCGATATCAGGATGCGGCGACCAAACGACGTACAAGATCTGTATCGGCGGACCGGCGCAGAAGATACTCACGGACCTCTCCGGCCGCCGCGTGCACGACCCGCCCGGTGATGTCGCCGGCCTCGGGCGAGGCGAGCATCGTCACCACCCGGGACACGTGCTCAGGGGCGAGATCGAGCCCAGCCGAAAGACCGGCGTCGAGCGCTCCCGCCGACATCCGGGTACGGGCGCCCGGCGAGATCGCGTTGACCGTGATGCCGTACCGGGCACCCTCCTTCGCCGTCGCCATGGTCAGCCCCCAGATCGCCGCCTTGGCCGAGGAATAGGCGACCGTGTCGGACATCCGCATGTCCAGCGCGGCCTCGGAAATCGTGTTGATGATCCGGCCGAAGCCCTGGGCGCGCATGTGCCCGAACGCGGCTCTCGTCGTGCCGACGCTGCCTCTGACATGAACGGCGAACACCCGATCGAGGGCCTCCTCGGTCAGCGCCTCGACCCCCGAAGTGTCAACGATCCCGGCGTTGTTCACCAGGATGTCGATCCGCCCGAACACGTCTCGTGCCCGCTCCACCGCGACCGCGGCGCCAGCAAAGGTCGATATGTCGGACATATCCGCCAAAGCACGGCCGCCAGCGGCTGTGATCTCGGCAACCAGGCTGCTGGCAACCGGATCACCGCTGGTCAGACCATCGAGGCTCGCCCCGACGTCGTTGACGACCACCGCGGCGCCGGCAGCGGCCAGCAACCGCGCGTGCGCCGCGCCCAGCCCTCGTCCCGCTCCGGTGATCAGAGCGACCCGTCCTGTCAACATGTTCTCATCGTCTCGACCTCGTGTGTGCCGCGCCTGGGGGCGGAGTCCTTTGATCCGGCCGGGCCACCGTTCGCGGCCCGGCCGGTGGTGCATCAGGATGGGTTGAACACGTTGATCGACTGCCCGTCGAACAGCGGGACGCGCCTGCCATCCCTGAGTTCCGAGAACCGCACATCGGTCGTGAAGATCCTGTTGTCCGGGGAGATGACCTGAACCGGCTTGGCGAAGTTCACCTTCGGTAGTGGTGGGTAGTCAATATCACCGGCGGTGTTGAGTGCCTGGGCCAGGCTCTCGCCATCAACCGTTGTGATCTTGGCTGCCAGCTCGGCTACCAGGTGGGTCGTCCCCCACATGATCAGGCCCTCGTCGGTCAGCTCGTTCGCGGACGTGCCATTGGCGACGGCCTCGTCGTGGAACTTCTTCACCGCGGGCACGTTGGTATCGGTCACCGCGGGGTTCTGAGCAATGAGGACCACACCGGTGGCGGCCGCGCCCAACCGATCGATCCCCTTCTGACTGACCTGGCTCGAGCCGTAGGCCACGGTCTCGTTGTTGCCGGACTGGCGCAGTGTCTGGGTCAGTCGCTCGAAGCCTGCGCCGCCGAGCACGACATCGACGCAGTCAGTGCCGCTGAGGTTGGCCGCGTAGGTCGTGTAGTCAGTGGCGGTCGGTGGTATGAAGACGTTCCTGGGAGGCGGCAGGTTGTACGGCTTGAGGCCCAGACCAATCAGCGAGGCGGAGTTACGGCCGGCCGCGAGGTCGACGATGGCCGCCGCGGGGGTCTTCTTGCCGAGCTTGCCGCAGGCGGTTCCACCGCCCGCGACCTCGATGACGCCAGAGATGAACGGGTACGAGTACGGGCTCTTCAGCTCGCTGGCGCTGTTCGGGATCTGACCGACCACGGGGATCTTCCCCTTCTCCAGGATCGGCATGTACCGGTCACCGTTCGCGGAAGTTCCGGTGACGAACAGGTACTTGCCGGCGACCGCCTGGTTCGCGCAGTCAGCGGCCTTGTTCGGGTCAAACTGATCGTCACAAACGGTAACCTGAAGCGGCCGGCCCTTGACGCCACCCGCCTTGTTGATCGCGGTGGTGGCGGCGTTCACAGCCGGCGGAATGTCGGTAAACGCCTCCGATGGCCCGGACAGCGCAGTGATGACCATCATCTTGATCGGCTCACCGGGCAACTGACTGCCTGTGCTCGCACTCGCCTCAGGCGTGTTCCCGGTCGAGCCGCCCCCGCATGCCGCCAACGCAAGTATGCCCACCAAACTTACGGCAATAAATAACTTTCCGCACACATTCCAATTCCTCCGGTGATTTAGATGATAAAAAGTGACTTTCTGTATTAAAAAATTAACCATGGAGTCACCATCAGGATGATTCCGCGCGGCCCGCCGCTGTCGCAGCCAGCCGGCGAAGTCGGACAACATCTCGGACAACATCTACGAGCTCGGGCCCCCTCACCCCTAAAAACCTTAAATGAACAATAATTTAGCTAAATGTGATCTCTTCGAAGGTAGCCGTCACGTCCAGCCGCCCACGCACACCCCAACCCCTTCCCCGACATGCCGAGGGCACCACAGCGCAGGGATGCCGCGCTGTGGT
>NZ_CAKJTR010000001.1:71364-84540 GCF_917627355.1 Protofrankia sp. Cj3
ATGGTCGTCGGCGATGGCCGCTACCCGGCGAGAACCGGCGGGAGCTCGAGCATGCGGATGGCGTTCGTCCGTACTATCTTCTCGATATCAGCGGCAGGAATATCCCGCATTGCCTGTTCGGCGTAGCCACGGGTGTTCGGCCAGGTGGTGTCCTGGTGCGGGTAGTCACTTTCAAAAGTGATCTGGTCTACGCCGATGGCATGACGGCTGACAAGCCCGAAGTCATCCTCGAAAAAACACCCGTAAACCCGGCCGGCCACATAGCTGCTGGGCGCCTCCGTCATTTCTGGCGGCAGCCCGGACGCGGCATTACCCATACGCCAGACCCGGTCGGCGCGTTCGAACAGGTACGGCATCCACCCGATCTGGCTTTCCGAGAAAGCAATCTTCAGGGTGGGGAAACGTGCAAGTACGCCGGACAGCAGCCAGTCCGCCATCGCCATCTGGGAGTTCACCGCGGTGATTGCGATCCGTACGCTGGTCGGCGCGTCCGCCGAAGTGGTGAGGAACTGCGAGGACGAGCCGATATGCATGCATATCACGGTCGCGGTCTCCGCGCAGGCCCGCAGCAGCGGATCCCATCGCCGTTCGGCATCGTGCAGGCTTGGCAGGCCAAGCTTTGCCGGAAGTTCGCTGAAAGCGACAGCGCGCACACCACGAGCGGCGTTTCGACGCACCTCGGCCGCGGCGAGCTCGACGTCCCACAACGGGATCAGACAGAGCGGGATAAGCCGGCCGCCGCTGTCGCCGCACCACTCCTCGACCATCCAGTTGTTATAGGCGTGCACACACGCCAACGCGAGGTCCTTGTCCTTGGCTTCGTAGAAAGTCTGGCCGCAGAACCTGGGGAAGGTCGGGAAGCACAGGGACCGTTCGACATGATTCACATCCATATCAACCAGACGTGCCGCCGGCTCGTAGAATCCTGGCCGCATCTGGTCGTACCCCACCGGTTCCTTACCGATCTCCTCCGGTTTCAGGCCCGCGGACGCCATTCCCGCGACCACTGCGTACCGGAGGTCCTCGTACACCCACCAGTCGGTCTCCGGGCCGCTCGTGGCCATCCGGAACGGCCAGCCGTTTGCCGGGATCATCTCGTACGGCGCACGCACCACCCGTGGGCCCACCTCGCGGTACCTGCTGGGCAGCCAGTCCCGCCACAGGTGCGGCGGCTCAATCACGTGGTCGTCCACGGAAATGATGGCCGGAATGTCAGTTGTCATCGAACCTCCGCTGCAGTTTCATGGGTGGCCACCTCGTGACCAGTGCGGCCGGCCACCGGCCCGCTGGAAGATCAGGAACCGGTCGTGGGGCCAGCGGCCGACCAGGCCCGCGAGCGTGGCCCGGTCAGCCCCGCACCCCGCGCGGCAGCACCATCGGGGCCCCCATTCATGATCAACTCATGAGCCTAACGTACACATAACCGACAGCCCGACCGACCAACAGCTCCTGGACGGACGGAGGGTCAGCTGGCATCGAGAACTAAAGCAGTTGTGCCAGAAGATGAAAAGAGCTGGAACGGTCCGGACGGCCCGACGATGCCGGCGGCCGCCCACGTCAGACTGGAAGGGTGACCGTCTCGACCAGCACCGGCGACCGAGGCCGCAACGGGCGACGCGGCAGCTACGACCGCGGCAGGATCACCCGTGATGCCCTGATCGCGGCAGCTGAACGCCTGTTCGCGGAACGAGGGCTCGACGCGGTGTCGCTACGCGAGATTGCGGCCGCCGCTGGCAGCCACAACACCGGAGCGGCGCAGTACCACTTCGGTAACAAGGAGCGACTCCTCGAAGCAATCTTCGAACATCGCGCGACCGTGCTCAACGCACGCAGATCGGTACTACTCGCCCAGGCCGCCGGTGCCAGCGACGCGACCACGCGACCGGCCGGCACGGACGCGGAGCGCCGAGCCGAGATGGTCACGCAGGTGACGGCGCAGCCGACGGCCATGCTCCAGGCCACGGTCGGGGCCATCGTGCGGCCGTTGGCTGAGCTGGTTGGTCACGGCCAGTACGTCAGTTTCCTGGCCCGGCTGCAGGCCGACCATGCGCGCGACCATCGCATCCGCCGGCCGGACAACCTGACAGACACCACGTTTCGCCAGGCCCGGGACATGCTGTGGCACGCGCTTCCCGCCTTGCCGGAGCCGGTGTTCCGGCGACGCTTCAACCTTGCCATGCGGATGGCCATCGCCGCGCTTGCCGACTACGAACGAGCCCACCCCAACGAAGCGCACGCCAACGCCGCCGAGCGCCCCGCAACCGCGCCCGCCGACCACGGCCTAGCCGTCCCGCTCTCGGCCGAGAGGCTGGACGATCTGGTTACAGACCTGATCGAGGCCATGTCCGGGATGCTGGCAGCCCCGTCATCCCGGCTCGGCCAAGCTCCCGGCCCGGTCGACTCCCCCGCTCTGCCGGCCGACAGCACCGCCACGGACGCCACGGCCGACAGGCCCACCGGCCGCTGATCAGCTCAGCGATGCCCGGGACACCGCTGACGGCGTCCGTGGTCAGGCGTCCGTGGTCAGGCGACAGCGTCGAAGGACCCGAGGTCGGCGGCGGCCGTGACACACCGTCGCAGGTTGGCGCTGATCAGGGCTGGGCCGTGATGGGTGGGAGGTGTCATCACCCAGCCCACCACCACCCCCCAAACGATGTTCTGCCGGTACAGCAGCCAGGCGTCATCGGCACTGGGGGGCACGACACCGTGGCGACCGAGCTCGTCCAGATAGCCGGCGATGAGATCCCGCTCAAGGGCCCGCCGCCGCTCGGAGTCGAGTGCGGTCACGATCAGGTAGGAAACATCGTGCGCCCAGTTGCCAGCCTTACAGAACTGCCAGTCCAGCAGGCCGCCCCCCGTCGGCAGCAGATAGGTGTTGGCGACATGAGCATCGCCGTGCAGCAGGCACCGCGGTTCTTTCTCCATAAGATCTTCAAGCTTCCACAGCGCCGCCCAGAGCTCATCGTTCGGACGCCCCAGCGCAGCCACGATCTCGGCTTTCCAGTCGAGCTTCAGCTGCTTGTCGAAGATTCGTCGGCCGGTGCTTCGGAAGAACTCCGTGGTTTCCCCCGAGCCCGGTGTCTCCAGCCATGGGAAGGCCTGCTGAAGACCAGGACTTGACCAGTAGTGAGCGTGGACCTTGGCGAGCTCGGCGAGCAGTGCGGCGACCTGGTCAGAACTCAGCGATCCGAGCGCGTTGGGGTATGTCGCTCCCCGCAGCGAAAGATCCTCGATCAGCACCACGAACTGCCCGGTCTCCTCGTCGAGCTCACCGGCGAACAGCCGGGGTGCCTCCACGTCCAGTCGGGTGCGGACCTGCCGATAGAAGCCGATCTCGGTGCGGTACATGGCCGGCGCGGCCCGCGGCAGGCCCTGCTCATCCCCACTGACCAGCAGGGTCTTGAGAAACATCCGTGGCGGCAGCCCGGCGTCACGTCCCGGGGCGTACCGTAGCCCGAGCGTCAGGCGATCCGCGGTCGACGCCTTCTCTCCGGTAGCCGTGGCGACACCAACCCGGGCTGCCCCGATCAGATCAACCCCGTCGACCACGACCGTCGGATGGGCCTCACGCAGCAGAGCGGTCAGCATCGCGGGAGTGAGATCCTCGACCGACCTGGGTAAGTTTGCCATGCGCGATTCTGGCACAGATACCTCAGCGCAGGGCAATGCCGGACGCTCTTTGTCATCCTCATCAACGGTCGTCAGCGCTGTTGCGCTGCGCAAACCGGTCAGTGCCATGTCAATGATGATTTCCTGCTGTGATTATGCCTGTCAGTGGTGATGCCGGACGCGCTCGGGAGCGACGCAGAAAATGATCATCAGGCTGAGTGTGCACGACCCCGGTACGGATACCCGGTGTGACGTGGAGATTTCAGCCGATCCGGAGACGGGGGTCGGCTCCGTGCTCAACGCGCTGCCGATACCGGTGGGGAACCGCCTTTGCTTCGTCGGCGACCGACCGCTCGACCCCGCTGGGAGCGTCGTCGACAGCCCGCTGGTGCACGGCGCGACGATCAGCGTCGGCGTGTCGGGCCCGCAGCCGCGGGCTGTTGCGCCCGGCATCGTCGGCGCGCTGCGGATACTCGACGGGCACGACGCCGGCCTAGTCGTCTGGCTCGATCAAGGATGCCATCTGGTGGGCCGGGACTCGCAGGCGCGGATCGTGCTCACCTGCAACGAGGTCTCCCGCCGGCACGCGGCGCTCACAGTGTGCCAGGACGCCACAGTGACGGTGGAAGATCTCGATTCGAGCAACGGCACCCTGGTCGATGACGGACCCATGGCCGGGCCTGCTCCCCTTGCGGCCGGCGCCATCCTCGAGATCGGTACCGACCGCATGGAGTGGGTGCCGTTGCCGCGTTCACCGCTGTCGACGACACGCAGCCGGGACGGTCACCTCGACTTCGACCGTGCCTTCGCGGCGACACCCGACATCAGGCGGGCCGAGGTGGAGCTGCCGGCGGCACCCGCTCGTCATACCGCCTCCCGAAGCGCTGTCTGGCTCCCCGCGCTGTTGCCGGTCGTGATCGGTGGAGTCCTTTTCCTGGCCATGCGTAACCCCGTCGTGTTGGCGATGTGCCTGCTCGGTCCTGTCAGCGTCATCGGCAACCAGGTGGTGGGCCGCAGGCAGCGCGCCGCCGACGACCGGCGCTTCGAAACGGAGAAAGCCCAGGCACTACGTACCATCGCGACGGCGGCGGCCACCGAGGAGAGCGCCCGCCGTGCGCAGGCACCCGACCAGCTCGATCTCACCCTCGCCGCGACCGGAGCCAGCCGCGGCGTGTGGCCGCGCAACGCCGACTCTCCCGACGGCCTGCGACTACGGGTGGGCACCACCGGCGAACCCGCGTCGATCGACCTGCGCGGCGAACGGTGGGACGGGTTCACCGAGCCGGCCCTGCGTGGCGTGCCGCTGACGGTTGACCTGCGCGCCGTGGGTGTACTCGGCGTCACCGGCCCGAGCGGCCCGGCGGATGCGCTGGCCCGGTGGCTGGTGCTTCAGCTCGGCGTGCTCCGCAGCCCTGACGACCTGCGGATCGTCCTGATCACATCAAGCAGCCGTGACCACCTGGCCTGGGCCACCTGGCTACCGCATGTCGCCACCGGTGACGCGGGCCCGGTGCCCTGCTGGGTCGGCAACACCGAGGCGACCCGGGCAAGCCGGATCGCCGAACTTCGGGATCTGATCACCATCCGGTCCGCCGAACGCCGTGGTGCGACCAATGTCCGCTTCGCCGAGGATGTCGTCGTCCTGCTCGACGGCGCGCTCGCGCTGCGCAACCTGCCGGGTATGAAGGCGATCCTGCGGGACGGACCGGAAGCGGGCGTGTACGTGATCGCCGTCGACCGGCACGGCATGAACGAGTGCCGCGCCGAATGCCAGGTCGACGACAGCGGTGCCGTCCGGCTCACTCACCGCCGTGGCGAGCGGGCCGCGGTCGGCCGCCAGGAGGGCATCGACCCCGGCGAGGCGGGCTGGCTCGCACGAGCCGTCGCACCGCTACGTGACCGGCTGTCGCTGGGCAACGCGGAGACAGCCATCCCGTACCCGGTGCGTTTTCTCGACCTTGTCGGCGTGGGGATGGCATCCGCGGACGACGTGCTCGCCCTGTGGGCGGACCAGCCGGGGCCGACCACCCGGGTGCTCCTCGGCGCGGATGGGGACGGGCCGGTCACCGTCGACCTCGCCGGACAGGGTCCGCACACGATGCTCGGTGGTGCCACCGGCGCCGGCAAGAGCATCCTGCTGCAGACGCTCGTCACGTCGCTGCTGCTGGCCAACACTCCCGACGAGCTGAACCTTGTCCTCGTCGACTTCAAGGGCGGCAGCGCGTTCCTCCCGTTCGAGCGCTGCCCGCATGTCGTCGCGCTCATCCGCTCCACCGGCGAGACGCCGGCGGACGTCTTCGACCAGGCCGCGGCCGACCGGGTCCTCGCCTCGGTACGGGCGGAGGTGAACCGCCGGGAGTCCCTGCTCGCCCGCTACGGCGGCGAGATCGACGAGTACTGGAAAGCTCTGCGCTCCGCGCCTGGGCTGCCCGCGCTCCCCCGCCTTGTGATGATCTTCGACGAGTTCGCGCGGGTGCTGGAGACGTCCCCGGACTTCCTGCGAGCACTGGTCAACGTCGCGGCCAAGGGCCGGTCGCTCGGCATGCACCTGGTGCTGGCCACCCAGTCGCTACAGGGCAAGCTGTCGGCCGAGCTGAAGAACAACATCGATCTTCGGATCACGCTACGGCAGAACGAACCGGCCGACAGCGTCGAGGTCCTGGGCGTACCGGATGCCGCGGCCATCCCCGGCCGGCTGCGTGGCCGCGGCATGATCCTGTGCACGAAGGACGAGACGCGGACCCCACGCCTGTTCCAATCCGGCTACCTGGGTGCCCCGCCACCCGTCGGCGGGGCACGCCCCGCCCGCATCCGGATCGTGGACTGGGCCGCGCTCGGCACCGCGCGGCCCGAGGAACCGACCGAGCGCGGCGGTGCGGCCACCGACCAGGCCCGCACCGTCCGCGCGATCGAGGCCGCCGCCCGCAGGCTGGGCCGCCCGGCGCCGCCGCGGCCGTTGCTACCGCCGCTGCCCGCGGACCTGACACTCGACGGCCTCGCGGCCTGGGCCACCGAGGAAGCATCCGCGACGGCTGTCCCGTACGGTCTCGCCGACGTACCCGACGCGCAGGCCCAGCCGCCGGTGGCGCTTGATCTCGCCGGGCACGACAGGCTGCTGGCGGCCGGCGGGCCGCAGCAGGGCCGCACGACGTTGGCCCGAACATTGATCACAAGTCTGGCGTCACGCTTCCGGCCCGATCAGGCGCAGGTGTACGTCATCGAGCACCAGCCGGCGGGGCTGGCGGCCTACGCGGGCTTGCCACACTGCGGCGCGGTGATCGCCGGCAGCGAGCCGGACCGTATCCGCAGGTTCATCACCTGGCTGAACGAGGAGGTCGGCCGGCGCCAGTTCAGGCGATCGGACGGCGGGGCGGCAGCCGGCGGGCAGCGGGATCCGTGGCTCGTCGTCGTGGTCGACGGCTGGGAACGGTTCGAGAACCGCGCTGACCCGGCATTCCAGGAAACATCGTTGCTGACGACGTTGCGCGAGGTGACCCTGTCCGGGCCGCCGCTCGGCGTGCACATCGTGCCGCTCGGCGGTCAGGAGCTGTTCACCAGCAGGGTGGCGACGCTGTTCAACCGACGCCTGCTCCTGCCGTTCGGCAAGGAGGAACTACGCCGGGCACACCTGGCGTCCAGAACGGCGAGCCCACCGGAAATGCCCGGCCGAGCCGTGGACGCCGCCACCGGGACACACATCCAGATCTGCCGCCCGGACGTTGACGCCGACACACTGATCACCCAGGTCGCAGCCCGATTTTCCGGCATCGAGCCGACCGCAGCCGGGCTGCCACACGCGTTCCCCGCGCTGCCCACCCAGGTCACCATCGACGATCTGCGGGTGCCTGACTCGCCTCCATCTGGAACCTGGCTCCCGCTCGGCGTGGGCGGCCCAGATGCGGACACCGTGGGCATGGACTTCTTCGGCACCGGGCCACAGCTGCTGCTCGTCTCCGGCCCGGCTGGTTCCGGACGGACGGCCGCGGCCGCGGCCGTGGCCCGCGGGCTGCGGCGGATGGGCGTCGGCGTACTGATCATCGCCCCGCCGCGCTCACCGCTGCCCGCACTCGTTGAGGACGACGACGTCCGGATCATGACCGGGACAACACTGAAGGACACCGAGCTGCGGGCCGAGGCCGAAGCTTTCGGTGACCAGCGGTACGCCGTCGTCGTCGACGACTGCGATCAGATCACCCTGATCCCGACGCAGGTCAACTTCGCCGACGGCCCCACGTTGTTGCAGGACATCGCAAGCCCCGGGTCACTCGGCCGGCAGGCGCTCGTGCTCTGCGGTGACGCGGCACTGATCCTCACCGGTCAACGCCGATCCCTCGCCCGGGTCGTCAGTGAGATCATGAGCAGCGGCGCCCGGCTGCTGCTCACCCCCACCTCCCCGGTGCTGGCACGCGAGCATGGCTTCAAGCTCGAGCCCGACCAGTTCTTCGCCGCCCCACCCGGCCGCGGTCACCTCTCCACCGGCCATGCCACGGCCTTGGTGCAGCTCGCCCGGTAGGTCTCGCCCGGTAGGTATGGACATAGCGCCCGGTAGGTACCGGCATAGCGGCGGTGGCCCTATGCGTGCCAAGCCGCTGTCCGGACAGGTACGGGTATCCGCCAGCACAGGCTGGTACCGGGAATCGTGAGGGTCTGCTCATCAGGGGTGACCGTGAGCAGGAACCTGTTGCACCCGGGACGGCCGAGGGCATCCCAGCCGTGCAGGGTGTCCTCGACGATCGACCAGACTGGGTTGGCTCCATAGTCGTGTACACGAAGCGTGCCGTCATCGTGGATCCGGGCGACACAGAAACGATCAGGGTCGGAAGTCCGGAAAAAAGCATCACGCTCCGCGCCGCCAAAAAGCCCGATGAAGGACAGGTCAGGGATACGCATCTGGAGGAGAAAACGGAAGGTCGCGTCGTTGAAGACCGCTGGGTCGAGATTGCTGGTCCGTTCCCGGGACGGATCGCGCTCGGGAATGACGAACATCGGTAGCGCGGCGGGCAGCTGTGGGCGCGATACCATGAAAAACAGCGGGCGCGCGTCGAGAAAACCACTGGCGGTGCCGTCCTCTCGTATCTCCAGCAGGACCGACGTGCCGCCCTTCACGCTACCCGAAAAAATCACAAAAATCTTCGCGCCGGGCCGGGCCTGTTCCACCCAGAAGTAGGAGACATGCGTAAAGGAACATGTCGTGATAATGCGATCGTAAGGGGCCATGCCCGGATAGCCGGCAGCACCGTCCGCCACCAGCAGGGTCGGACGGTAGCCCATGTTGGCAAGCACGGCAGCGGCGCGGCCGGCCACGGCATCGTCGTACTCGATCGAGACCACGCCCGCGTCGCCCAACCGGTGGCAGAGCAACGCCGTGGAATAGCCGGTGCCAGTGCCGATCTCCAGGACGCGGTGCCCGTCCTGGACGTCGAGGTCCTCCAGCATCCGTGTCACCAGGCACGGCATGGTGGATGAGCTGGTCGGCATCCCGAGCTGGACCTGGGGCGTGGGCGCCCACAGGTCGTCGTTACCCGAAATCTGCGTTATCCAGGTCTCATCCGTATACACCAGATCAAACCATTCCTGGTCGCCCAGCGAATCAGCGATAACAGGGGTGTACGTGGGCGGGCTGTTACTGATTTTCCGGTAGAATCTGGGCAGAAAAACATGCCGTGGTGTCGCCAGAAACGCATCCCGCCAGGGCTTCGATCGCAGATCCCCGCGCGCCGTCAGCGCATCGGCGAGCATGACCAACCGGCTGCCGATATCGCCGGTCGGCAGTTTTGTATCAGCGGCCATCAACGCATCCTCTCGCCAGAAGATCGGCGAGTGCCGCCGTCATCGGCAGACCGGCATGCTCTTCCTCCAGCCACGCCCACTGGCCGTTGGGATTACATTCCAGAAAAACAAGAACATCGTTCGCGTCCAACGCGAAGTCAAACGCGCCGAACATCAGCCCGAACCGCTCCAGGTAGGCGCGTACCGCCCGGATCACATGATCCGGAATATCCATCACAGTATACTGTAGCGTACTGTAATCGCGACGCCAGTCAAGGTGCTCGCCGTCAATTCTGACCGCGAACACCTCTCGACCAATCACCGTAACCCGGATATCCGCTGCTTTTTCGACTTTAGCCTGGACCAAATGGACAGTATGCCGCATCGTCTCGTCGAAGTCAGCGGCGTCCACCTCCCGTACCCACACCGTCCGCGTCTGGCCCTCCGCGTCGGCATAGGGCAGCAGCCGCAGCGGCTTGTACACTACCGGACCGACCGCACCGGCGAACGCCCGCGCGGCCGCCGGGTCATTGGTCACCAACGTCGGCGGCACCGTGAAGCCGACCTCCGCGGCAACGGCCAGCTGTGCCGGTTTAAGCTCCGCGTCGGCGATCCGATGGGGATGATTGACGTACAGACAACCCGGCAACGAGGTCAGGACCCCGCCGAGCCCGTAACGGGCCTGCAATATCGCGAAGGCCCGATCCTGCGGGGCCATTTCCGGAAAAACAAACGCACTCGGGCGACGGTAGTACAACGAGCGCACAGCCGAGAGCAACACCGTCCGGGAGCGTGCCCGCAGCCAGCCGCCAACGCCATCAATATGACAATAGTTATCAAGATTATAAATTCCACCAAAGGCACCGCGGTCATCACGGGTGTCCCCCGCGCCTACCGTCGCCGCGAACGACAGATGCGTGGGGAAGTCAGCGGTGTCGAACCGCACTACCGGTACATTCCGCTCGTTCAGCGCGGCGACCACCAGATCGGCGGTCGGGTCGTCGAGCTGGGTCACGACCAGCACAGGCCGCTGATCCGACACCGCTCAGTCCACCGGGTTCGAGTCCTGCGCGAAGTCCGTGTCCGGATCCCCGTGCTGGCCATCACCCCGGCTGCCTTCGGTCGCGGTCGAGCGCTCCGTGCCCTGGTAGGTCCTGCTGTGCCTGCCCGTGTCGAGCACATGTCCATCAGCGTCGTAACAGACAGCGGTCTGGGTCACCGGGTCGAGATCCACCCGCACCACCCTCGGCCCGGCCGCCTCGCCACGCGCCCTGTGCGGCTCCATCCGCCGCACCCCCCACGGCCGCACGGTTCCCGCCGGCACCTCGGGTGCAAGACCAGTGCGCGGATACATCGGCAGCCTGTCCTCGGACGGAAACAGCACGCCCATGCAACGACCTCCCTCTGGAAGCAACAGCCCATCCCGCACACTCAGGATGAACCCTCAGTATCCAGAGAATTTCGGCTAGCTACAACAACTCTTCGCGACTCATTGACGACAGGGCCCGCCACCTCGCCGTTCGGCAGCCCCACACCCGCCAGCGCGTGATCCGGTCGCCCGATAAGAAACCAATGGCCATGCCAAGATCACCAACGGTGACACACGGTACAGCGGTATGGCCGATTCGCAGTACGGCCGATTCACGGTACGGAAGTACGGGAGTACGGCAGCGGAGGTACGGTTAGCAGTATGAAGACGACCGTGGACTTGCCAGAGGTGCTGGTGCGCGAGGCACAGGACGTGGCCCGCGCTGAAGGCACCACGCTGCGGAACCTCGTCGAGGAAGGGCTGCGCGCCGCCCTTGGACGGCGCCGCTCGGCGTCCCAGTTTCGGTTGCCGGACGCGTCGGTAAACGGCAACGGCCTGCGCCCGGAGTTCCGCGACAGTGGCTGGGACGAAGTGCGTGCGGCAATCTACGGTGACCGTGCATGATTGCGGTCGACACGAACATCCTCGTCCATGCGCACCGGCGTGACTCGCCGTTCCACGAACCGGCGGCTGCCGCTGTCCGCGGCCTCGCCGAGTCGCCGGCTGCGTGGGCGATTCCATGGCCGTGCGTGCACGAGTTCTACTCGACAGTGACGCACGCGCGTATCTACGATCCGCCCAGCAGCCCAGCCGAGGCCATAGCACAGGTGGAGGCGTGGCTCGGCTCACCGTCGCTGACGTTGCTCCATGAAGGAGTGACGTACTGGCCGACGCTACGGGACATGATCGGAGCTGGAAAGGTGCGGGGTCCGATGGTCCATGACGCCCGGATAGCCGCCCTGTGCCACGCAAACGGTGTTCGGACGTTGTGGAGCGCCGATCGCGGCTTCGGACGCTTCCCGGCACTGGTCATCCAGAACCCCCTCGTCCCGAGGTAGGCATTGACGCACGAGAACTGACCCCCGCGCCAACGGTCGTCGATCGCGTGGTCCCAGCTGATGTAGGCCGCGGTCAGCCGGGCGTCGGTGTCCAGTCCAGGCCGGGGCTGTCCCGGACGGCTGCCCAGGCGGTGGACAGGTCGCGGTGCGCGGCGTAGAGCGCGCGGAACCGGGCGAGCCAGTCGCGTTCCCAGTACTCCAGCCGGGTGGGATTCGTGAGCTTGGCCGGATGACATGCCGCGAACATGGGCCAGTGGAGTGGTTGATAGACGACACCGGTACGGTACATGTGACGCGGGCACGGCTTGGCGGGCAAGCTTGGGTCCGGCTTTTCGGGCGGATTTTTTCATGGGGGCTTGGGGCATGCGTTGTCATGTGGGATGCGCGATGTGGACGCACACGTCTTGGCAAGGACGCTTTCTGGCGCACCCGCTCCCGTCCCACGAACGCCTGCAACACTACGCCAGTTGGTGCAACGCGGTCGAAGGGAATACAACGTTCTATGCAACGCCGGCCAAAAGCACCGTAGCCTCGTGGGCACGGCAGACCGACACCGACTTTCGATTCGTGATCAAAATGCCGAAAATTATCACGCATGAACGCCGTCTTACGGACGTTGACGAGGTGCTGCACGCCTTCCTGGAAGCGATCGAGCCACTCGGCCCACGGGCCCACGCCCTCTGGATACAGCTTCCAGGATCGTTTACCCCCGCCGACGTCCCCATACTTGCCCGCTTTCTGCGCCAGCTCACCAGGTCCCACCGGTACGCTGTGGAGGTCCGCCACCCCGCATTCTTCAACGACCCCCGCGCGGCGCGACTTCTCGAAGGAGCACTTGCCACCGCAGCCGCCGAATGGATTCCGTTCGACACCACCGTATTATTTCAAAGTCCACCACAGAGCGACGCTGAACGAGACGCATGGACCAAGAAGCCGCGCGTACCGCTCCGATCGCTCGCGTTGACCGACCGGCCGATCATCCGCTACCTCGGCCGCGACGCTTCCGCACGGACGATCGAAGGCTGGCAGCGTTGGATTGACATTGTCGTCGAATGGTTGCGTGAGGGCCGCTCACCCACTGTCTTTATTCACACCCCGGACAACGCCGACGCACCACAACTCGCGCGCCGCTTCCATGACAACGTACGGGTGCGCCTGCCCGAACTCGATGCGCTGCCTCAGCCGATACCGACTGGGCCGCCAACCCTCTTCTGAACAGTTTGTCGTTGGGTACGCTTATCCGGTCCAAAACCGTACCCAACGACAAACCCACGCCGATCATCAATAAGCGGCGGCGTCCGCCAGACGCAGCAGCAGATCGCACAGCGCGTTGGCGATAAGGCCGAGGGGACCTGTGGTGGGCCGACCTCGGCGAGCCCTGCGGGTCGGCGCCGGCATTACGCCGGCCGGTCGTGGTCGTGCAGGCGGCCG
>NZ_CAKJTR010000001.1:84667-85813 GCF_917627355.1 Protofrankia sp. Cj3
CCCCCTTCAACCGCAGCAGACTGCGCACCGTCGTCGTGGTGGCCGTGACGAGGAATCTGCGGCTGGCCGCGATGCCGGGCAACGTTGTTCCTGCCGGCGGCCGTGACCGGCATCCCGAAGGACTCGGTGGCCAATGTCACCCAGGTCGCCACCCTCGACCGCGCCGACCTCGAGAGCCGGGTCGGCGAGATCCCCGCGTGGCTGGTCGCCGACGTAGAGCGAGGGCTGCGCCGGGTCCTGGTGCTGTAGCGACAAAAGATCATCCCGTGCGCCGGCTTCGCGGCCGATATCCGGGACGGACATGCGAAATCAGATCCGGTGGTAGACCCCGTGACGGTGGGCGACAGGGACAACGAGGCCGAGCAGGACGTCGTCATGCACCTCGTAGATCACACGATAGTCGGCGACACATTGGCTGGAAGGACATGCCGAAAATGATCAAGAAACTGCATCCACCCCAGAAGATCCTTATATCGAACGCGACAGTTACAGGTAATGTGATCCACTGTGACTTCGATACCCGAGCCGGTGGCTACTGATCAGATTGCCAGGTGGGCATCCGAGGGCGAATCTGATCACCAGGAATTCAAGGAGTCGACGGGCCAGCGAACGGCGGCAGCCCGCACGCTATGTGGGATGGTAAACCTGCACGGCGGTCGGGTGCTGTTCGGTGTCCGTCCAGACGGCCACATCGTGGGTCAGCAGGTCACCGACGAAACGCTGGAGAAACTTCATGCGGCGCTGGCGCCGTTTGATCCCGAGATCATGCCGACCATGGAGAGAGTAACCGTCGCGGAAGGCCGGGAAGTAATCGTGGTGGCAGTCCCACAGGGCCGGTATCGGCCTTACCGGTACAAAGGTGTCGCCTACAAGAGAATCGGCGCGGTCACGGCCGTCATGTCCCGTGAAGAGTACGAGCGGCTGTTCCTCGAACAGATGCACACATCCGACCGGTGGGAGATCGAGCCAGCCGCTCTGGCACCCGACGACCTCGACCACGCGGAAATCGCACGGGCGCTCGACGATGCGGTCCGCCGGGGGCGGGTCAGCGAACCGCTCAGCCGTGACCCCCTCGACCTGCTGCGCGGCCTCGGCCTGGTCAAGGGTGAACGCATCCTCAACGCTGGTGCGGTCCTATTCGCCAGG
>NZ_CAKJTR010000001.1:86236-88810 GCF_917627355.1 Protofrankia sp. Cj3
AGCGAACGACTACTCCCCGACTATCCCCAGTGCCTGGTCAAACTCGCCCGTTTCCACGGGACCATTCGTGGCGAATCCATCGCCGACGAACGCCAACTACACGGCAATGCCTTCACGCTGTTGCGCCAAGCCGAGGAATTCTGCCGGACCCACCTGCCGGTCGCGACACGCTTGGACCCTACCAGCATGATCCGCCATGACCAGCCAGAGATCCCAGTGCTGGCGTTGCGGGAGGCACTGGCCAACGCCATTTCGCACCGCGAGTACAGCACCGCTGCCGGGTCGATCAGTGTTTTCATCTACGACGACCGAGTCGAGGTCGCGAGTATCGGCGGCCTGCATTTCGGCCTGTCCGTCGACGACCTCCTGCGACCGCACGAGTCCCAGCCGTGGAATCCACTGATCGCTGGCGCCCTCTACCGCCGCGGCGTCGTCGACAGCCTTGGCAGCGGCATCCAACGTATGATCAGAATAGTGGAGGCGACCAGGATCCTCCCACCGACGATCATCGATACGGGAACGAGTGTGCTGGTGACGTTCCACCGCCGTGGCGCCGTGCCGGCGCATCTTCGGGATCGCGGCGTCTCCCGAGAGGGCATGGCCGTACTACAGGAACTTCTGGCTGCCGGCACATCCCTTCCCCTACGTGATCTTATTGCAGCAACGAACGTCAACCCGGGAATGTCCGACCGGACAATACGCGAGGAGCTCCAGCGGCTCCGGCGCCTGGAACTGGTGGAACCTGGAGGCACGGGCCGAGCCGCCCGCTGGGTCCTCACTGAGGCAGCCAAAGATCTCTTGGGGGTCGCACGGCATAGACCGACGAGCATGTCGTCGACCTCGGTGACATAACCATTCGGGCTGTGGCTGTAGTCACGGCATTGCAGCAGCCTGGCCTTCCAACCCGTTCCCGGCCACCGCCTGTCACGGTCTGTGAGAGCAACTGGTAGTCAACGTCCCACACCTGGGCCGGCACGATCAGGCCGCGTCACCGGTGTCGGTAGGCGCCGGTGACGCGTACATACCCATCGCCACCGCGTCCGCGGTCATCTCCGACAACAGCTCGCGGCCCACCGCACCGCCTGCCAGCATGTCATCGCCAGGCAGTCATGATCTCGTCCGGGCCGACCGACCGCAATGGCAGATCGGCGGCAACGCCGGTCCGGCTGACGGCGAGCAGCTTCGTATCCGGGTCGACGCCCGGCACCGCCGCGACGTCTCGTATCAGAGCGGCATGGTCGCGTTGGTCGAAAGGCTTCGCTGTCTGCCATTTGATGCTACCCGCGAAGATTATCCGGTTGGCGGCGCCCGTACGGTCGGCCCCGACCAGGTCAATCTCGGGGTTGTTCTGCCGGTTCCACCATCCGCCGACGGCTTCCACCTCGGGCCAGCCGAGCTCGGGGGCAATGCGCAGCAATGCCTCCCGCACCACCGGCTCGACGGCCCGGCCACGCCACGTGGTCCAGGAACGATGCACCCGCCGTAGCAGCAGATCACCTCGTCCGCGTTCGACCAGCGGCAGGCCGGCGGCAAGGTAGGCGAGATAAAACCGAAGATAGGGGTCGGCTACCCGGTAACGACGCTCCTTCTCGGCCAGCTTGGTGGAGAGCGGGGTGTCGACGGCGACCACCCGCTTGGCTTCCAGCAGACGCAGCGCGTTCGTCAGCGAACTCGCCGCCATCGGCTCCGCGCTTGCGGACGCCGCCCGGACGCCGCTCCACGTGCGTTCGCCATGTCCGATCGAGGCCAGTACGCTCCGGGCCTGGACATAACCGGGGAACTCGGCGGCAAGCGAGCGTTCCCCCGAGACGAGCAGCGCCGACGTCGGATCGGCGAGGGATGCGGCGAGGAAGCTCTCGATCGACTGGCCGCTGCCCCATTCCTGGCAGATCAGCGGCAGGCCGCCGGTGATCAGGTATGCGTCGATGGCCTCGGCGGCCGGCAGGCCAATCATGGCGCCGACCTCGGCGGGGTTCAGCGGAGGCAGCACCATGACTGTGCCGCGCTGGTGGAACGGTCGCCGGTAGTCGTCAAGCCGCTCCATCATCGCCAGGTCGGAGCCGATCAGGACGAGCAGGACCGGTTTCCGCGAGAGCAGCGAGTCCCACGCCGTCTGCAGGGTTCCTTCCAACGCCGGGTCGGTTTCGATCAGCCAGGGCAGCTCGTCGATGACCACGATGCTCGGGGCGTCGGCGGGCAGCGCCGCCGCAAGTTGGCGGAACAGCGCCGCCCATGTCGGCAGGACCGTACCTCCCTCGAACAGTTCCCGGCCCGGGATGTCGGACTCAAGTACGGCCGCGGCGAACGCCGCCCGCTCAGCCGCGGGATCGGCGCCCTGGCTCGCCTGGAAGAACACGAGCGGCAGGCCGGCCCGCTCGCAGAACACCTCGACGAGCCGCGACTTGCCGACCCGACGCCGGCCACGCAGCAGCACCGCCACGCCCGGTAGGTCACGCCGCGCGTCCCCCACCCGCCTGAGCAGCGCGTCGAGCCGCGCAAGCTCGGCCGCCCGCCCGACAAACCCCGCACTGGCCATCTCACTCCTCGCCCCGGAACTACAGTCCACTGTAGTTC
>NZ_CAKJTR010000001.1:89403-91540 GCF_917627355.1 Protofrankia sp. Cj3
ACCGCGATGGAGTTACCTTCCGGCTGTTGGATCTGCCAATGCCCTTCACGCGGTCGGTGACCCGGAGAACAGGGCCAACTGGTCGCAGTGACAGGCTCGGGGCAACATCGGTTCACGCGAGCGGCTTCGTGCCCCGTCTGCGCCCGGGTAGCGCCGCAACGTCTCGCACGAAAGCGGCGTGGTGGTACTGGCCAAAAGGGGCTCTTTGCACTACGCGGGAGATCGCATTTATGCTGCCACGCTCCGCGAGGCGGTCGTGGTAGCAGAGCGTAGCTATTGGGGCGGGTGGATCAGTATGCTACGTAACAGGACCGGCGCTGCTGGTTGGCGACGTTGGCGAGACCGAACGCGACCCGGCAGACCAGTTTGACCAGGCGGTTGACGCCCCTCGGCGGCGGCGTTGCTGTAGCCGGTGAGCACGACCGTAGCGATCCCTTCCCGCCACACCGAGACCGTCTCAGCCAAGGTGACCACCTCGGGGACGGTGGCTGCGACTGGAGCGCTCCCGGTTCCGTGGACAGCGCCCGCCGACGGCCCTTCTCCAGCTGGCTCCAGACTACCCCGTCAGCATCGACCGGCGCTTCGGGCAGCAGCTCCTCCCGCATCGCCCCCAGATCCAACGAGTCCTGGAACAGCGATCGCAGCAGCTCCCGGCCCTGCCCGGCGATCTGGTCCTCCAACTCGGCGTGAGTCACCCCCGCAGCCCGCGCCCGCAGCTGCCGGTACAGCACGTCCGACGCCGCGAACACCCTGGCCAGCACCTCATCCGACGGCTCCTCGTAGTCTGATACTTGGGCTCCTTGCTCACGTCACGTTCTGGTTTCGACACCCGTGAACGTAGTGACAAGGAGCCTTTAACGATCAAATCTCGTACAGCACCCAGAGATCATTCATCCAACGATCTCACTCGGGAAAATCTACACCCGTCGACTTTGCCGTACCCGTGTCCGTCTGATCCCGCATTCATTAGACTACCGTTTAGGTACGTCTTGCAGCCGCGATCGCGTTGGCTGCCAGACTGCCCACGCCGATGTTTCTGGTGGGAATCGATGAAAAAAGCCCGCTGGTCAGAAACAAAGTGCCGCCATCAAGAATCTCCCGATGATCCATATCTACCGCCCGCATCATCTTGCTAAATGCCGAACGGCCCACATAGTCAGCTGAGACGTAGAAATCGGCGAATTCGAAACCGTCGGGGCTGGCCGCGACATCGGTCGGACTAGGCAGGGGCCACGAGATCAACAAAGAACCATACGCGGGCGATAGTGCAGCTACCATGGAGACGAACAAATCGAGTATATCCTTAGACCTACGGATCCTCGTCGATGAGGGAGCATACGACTCAAAAGCGATCCCATCGCACCGGACCGCAATAGGATGTCGATCGAGTCCAACAGCGTCCTCCGATATCGGCAAAATCCGTACTTCCACATCACGACCAGCTCCGCCGGGCTGAACGCCGCTCAGAGTCACACCGGCGATAACCCTACCCGTAGCGCGACGAAAATTCTCCAGCTCCCGCTGGTTCGCAATACCGACGCGCTCGATCTCGTATCGAATCAGGTCGGCCATCTCATCCACATCACCCTCGCCACCTAAAAGAGCCGCACCAAAGGATGCACCCTTCTCAATCAGATAATCGATAACAAGCGAAAATGCATCCTCAGTATCCCTCTCAGCGAAATAAAATGAGGGCTCCACCAAGGGGGGGCGAGGTGAATTTGTAGACCCTTTCTTCGGAGATTTGTCAGTCATCGTGATATCTTTCCCGCAGCTTCAAGCATGGCACTCAACTGAGAATTTCCCGGGACAAAAGCGGTCGCCAACTGACTCGCTCTGTTACCGTCTTTGAAAAACTGTGCTACAAAGTACTTACCGTCAACTCTCGATAGGTGGGCAGTGGTTTGCGCCACTCCAGTCGACCAGTCGAAAATGACATTAGATTTTGAGACCCGCTCGATCAGGTTCTCCCACTGCTGCAGATGCGTCGACTTCGGCACTTCTCGGCCGAACCATTGCGCCGCATGTTCATCGAAGCTGTGGAGCAGCCCTCGTGTACCAGCAATCTGGTAGGGGGCGAGGCCGAGGGGGTCGAGCCAACCCAGGGGATTGGGGACATAAGTGTGGGGGTTGGGAG
>NZ_CAKJTR010000002.1:0-4446 GCF_917627355.1 Protofrankia sp. Cj3
GTCCCCAAAATCCGACGGAACACCGCGTCATGAGGTGTGTGCGGACTCGACATGGCCACACCGTATAGACAGCCACCGACACACCATGGCAGCGGGCGCCCGTGGCCGCCTTCGTCATCTCTGCGCTCATTGCTGATGGGTAGACCCTGGCGACGGCGGCGCACGCAACCGCTCCCACCTGAGAGGGCGTTTACACAACGGATGCGGCGCAAGGATCTCCTGATCAGTGCGGCCAATGAGCTTCTCATCAAACATCGGTGTCAGCGTCGACCCCGAGCGCGGCAAGCCGACCGCCAACGAGACTGGGCACGCCACACCGGAGCCGCTCGATGACCACTGCTACAGAAGTAGCCATGCTATCGTGATCAAAGATTCTGATATCAAACTTGTGAGGTGGCGTCGGTGGCCGACATCCTCGTGCGTGACGTCCCCGATGTGGTTCTTGCCGAGCTCGACGCTGCCGCCGCCCGAGCCGGGATCTCGCGTGTCGAGTACCTGCGTCGCACGCTGGCCGCTGAAGCCGAGCGGGCATCGCGCGACGCCCACCCCCCGCTCGCCCGGGAGGACTGGGCACAGCTCAATGAACTGATTTCGGACCTCGCCGACGAGGATGTGATGCGCGGTGCCTGGTCGTGACCGAAGGCTGGCTTATCGACAAGTCGGCGCTGGTCCGCATATCGACCCATCCCGACGAGCCCCTCTGGTCACGGCGAGTTGATCAAAATCTGGTACACATATGCGCAGTTACGCTGCTCGAAGTAGGCTACTCGGCCCGCAACGGAGTTGAACACACCCGTCTCCTCCGCACCCTACCGCTCGCACGTATGGTCATCCAGTGGGACATGCCGGTCGCCGTGGCCCGACGCGCCTACGAGGTCCAGGGCATGCTGGCCGCGGCCGGCCATCATCGGGCCCCGAGCGTCCCCGATCTGCTGATCGCCGCGACGGCGGAAGCCGCCGGACTCACGCTCCTGCACCGCGACAAGGACTTCGAGCTGATCGCCGAGCTGACCGGGCAACCAGTGTGCCGACTGTCCTGATCTTCCAGCGCTCCCCGCGCCGGGATACGGCTGACAGGCAAGTTGACAGCCAAGCCGGCGGACGAGGGTGGACGCTGGCGGACCGCGGTGGACGAAGCACACCAGGTCAGCGGACGCGGCGGACGCCCACGGACGTCAGCGGCTGTTGGGCTACTGGTGAGGCCGGTGAGACAAAGAGCGACCAGCAACAGGGGACGCGGCGTCGCGGGGCCAGGGCACGCACCTCGCGTCATCGCTCCCCGCCCATCGCCTCGCGATGCACGCACCCCAGCCCCGCTCCTTGATCTACACCTCTACCGCCGGGCGCTCAAAGCCGGGGCGATCTACCGTGAGGTCGTCAGGCCGGTCTGCCCTCCCGCCGCGGTGAGCCAGCCGGGCCGTACCAGGCCGGCCGGCGGGTGCTCAGCCAGCTCAGGATGGCCGTTCGCAGGTGCGCGGGCCGGAAGACGAAAGCGTGGAGATCGGCCACGGCCACCGAACCAAGATCGATTGCCTCCTTCCGGCTGCCGATGTCCGCGAACGGCGGCAGAACGGAGGCGAACACCATGTTCAGCTCTTGCCATGCCTGGCCGGCTTCGACGAACGAGTGCTCCACGCATCCCACGAAGTCGAGGGTGCGCGCGGTCAGGCCGGTCTCCTCCCGGATCCCGCGGCGCAGCGCTTCCTCCACGCTCTCGCCTGGCTTCACATTCCCGCCGGGTAACGAGTACCAGGCCTGCCCCCGGCGGTTGGCGACAAGGATGCGCTCGCCAGCCGTGAAGAGCATGCGGGCGCTCAATACCACCGATGTGCTGGACGCACTGGATGCTGCCGTGGTTGCGGTGACGGTGTCCACCGGGTCGGCCCGCCTTTCTTACTGGCAGAAGCGGTCGGGGATCAGGGGATGTTCAGCCTGGACGGCTTGGGCCTGGGCCTGGGCCTGGGCGTTCTTAGCCGGCCTGGACGGCGAGGGTCATGGGATCGAGCCCGAGAACACCGATCGCCTGTTGGACGGCGGCTCGCTCGGCCGGGTCGAACGTGCCGTCAGCGCGCCCGATCACCGCGCCG
Source organism: Protofrankia sp. Cj3 (assembly GCF_917627355.1). NCBI lineage: Bacteria > Bacillati > Actinomycetota > Actinomycetes > Frankiales > Frankiaceae > Protofrankia > Protofrankia sp. Cj3. The sequence goes on from NZ_CAKJTR010000002.1 coordinate 2,088, forward strand.
AACTGGATAACCGAGCGTGCCCGCACCCTACGTCCCCGCACCTTGGCGATCTCACGCAGCGCCGCGGCCCTGGCCTCGGTGGCATCCGCGCGGAACGCGGCCACATGCGCGTCGAACAGGCGGAGCAGCTCGTCCGGTGGAAAGGCGCCCAGGACCGGATCGCTGGTGACGATGGCTGCCATCGCTTCCCGTTCGCGCGCATCGATCGTGCCGTCGGCGGCGGCGACGAGCGCGCACATGGCCACCGCCGCATCCCGGAAGGACGCGTCGGTGAGTTCGTGCCGGCGGGCATCCAGCTGTGCCCGCAGGGAGTGCGCGGACTCGCGTAGCTGGTTCCACCACGGTTCGGGTTCGGAGACCGCCAGGCCAGACCAGGTCGGCCAGCGGTCCTCCAGCCAGCGGATCGCCATGCTGGCTATCGCGGGGGGAGTCAATGATCGCTCAGTGAGGTTCGTGAGGGGGAGCGTGACGAGCGGTGTGCCCAGACAGGCGGTGGGTATGTCCGCTTTGTCGGGAAGATCGGCTGAGAACACGAGCGTCATGGTGCGCTCATCGGGCCCGGTCGCGTGTTCGACGCACGCCGCGAAGGCCGGTACCGCCGGGGATGCCGACAGCCCCGGCTGCGGTGGCGGTAGCGGCGCGACGTGCGCATCCCGGTGCGAGCCCAGCAGCTCGCGCAGGTGCCGGGAGGCGGCGGTGACGATGTCTTCACCAGGTTCGACGGTCCCGCCGGGCAGCGCATGGGCCGATTCGGCCGGCACATACCGCACCACCAGGTGCGTTCCCGTGCTGAGCAGTATCCGCACGTCCAGCCGGACATTCGTGGGCACGGGCATGGCGGCTCCCTGGTGATGACCTCGCGCTGTCGATTACGCTACGCCATGAGGCTGATGCTCTCCTCGCCTCATCATCCACCCATCACAGTGGGTCATCACAGCTGCCCACCGTGGTTGCCCACGCTGGCACACCCGTCCCCGGACGATCGCACGCACAGTGGAAAATCGCTGGAAGAGTGTGGAAGCACATGGTCAGGGGAAGAACGCGGGCTGACAGGCACCAGCCATCCCCGTGAGCGCCGTCGGCCCGGCGGCGCTCACGGGGATGGCTGCCCGCGCGGGCGCGGTCAGCTCGAACCACACATGTTTACCGGGGCTGTCCTCGGCCGGCTTGTCGACCACGCCCCACTCGCTGGCCAGCGCCGCGACCAGATGCATGCCGCGGCCGGATTCATCATCGTCGCACACCGTCCGCATGATGGGACGGATCGTGCTGTCGTCACCCACCGCGATCCGTACCCGGTCGTTCTGCGCGATGATCTGGATGTGCAGCGGGTCATCGCACCGGGCATAGCGCACGGCGTTGGTGACGACCTCACTGACCAGCAGGCGGGCGACCTCGGCGTCTTCCTCACGGCCCCAGATGGTCAGCAGCTCGTTGACAAGACGCCGTGCCCGCCCCGCGGCGCGTGTGTTGGCGGGCAGATCGAAGCGTGCGGTAAGAGTTTCGGCCACGCCTCACCCTCCACCGATCACTGCCGACGGGCACGCCGCCGAACATCGCCATGTGTCCGAACATCGTCACCAGCCCGCTACTGTCGCCTTCATGCCACGCAGCGTTTGCCTTCAAACCTGGTTGGCACGATGTTGTCACGGACCGTTGACTACTTGGCGAACACAGGTTCACCCTTGCGCGTGATCGGGCGGTACGCATCTCGGCGGACGACGGTTGTCGCACCAGGTAGCGGTGCTGTTCTCAGGAGCGGGCCGGGTGCCTCCGGCCGCTGGTCGAACGACGGCTGTCGAAACACGCCCTAGATCACGTCGATGCCGTCGAGGATGCTGCCGTATTCGGGCCAGCGGTTGCCGTCACGGTTGTCCGCCCCGCTGGGCGGTGGCTCCGGATGCGGGGCCTGGGACGGCCGTGCCTGTGGCTGTCGCGTTGATCCAGGTTGTGGGGGCTGCGTCCCCGGCTGCTGGGGCGTTCCGGGGTGCGTGACCTCAGCCCGCGGCGCCGCGGGGTGCGGATAACGCGGATGATGTGGCTGGGGGCCAGGGGCGCTCCGGTCGGTAGCCGGCAGTGTCGACCTTCGGGGCATGCCATTGCCCGCGGGTATGCCCGGGTCGGCCGGCACAGGCTGGGCTGGCGTCCGGCTGGGCGGGATCCCTATCGGCCCGGAAATCAGCGGCGCGGGGCGGGCTGTGGGGATGGCTGCTCCGTGATGCGGCTGCCCGGACGGTTCGCCGCCGTTCCACGGCGCGGGTTGCCGGGGCGGCGTCCGCTGCTCATGCCCGAGCGGCTGGATCGGGCCGGTGGGGTGCTGCCGCGGTGCCGGCGGCATGGGGCGGGAGCCTGGGCTGGG
>NZ_CAKJTR010000002.1:4825-21251 GCF_917627355.1 Protofrankia sp. Cj3
TGGCTGTGGCGGAAGCGGCGGCTGCGGGGGTGGCTGTGCCGCTGGTGACTGTGGCGGAAGCGGCGGCTGCGGGGGTGGCTGTGCCGCTGGGAACCGCTCGGCTGCTGGTGGTGCGGGCGTTCCTGCCTGGGGCGCTGGTGGAGCCGGGATGCGATGCGCGCCGGTGGACAGCGACGCGGCCGAGGACGGGATCCATCCCGTCGGATTGCCCGCGGTCGCGGAGACCGGGTAGGCGCCCGTGCTGGGACCCTGCGCGGCTGTGGGCGAGGAGGAGTGCCCACCCGGCCGTGACGTTGTCGGCAGCGGCCCGCTGGGATGCGCGTGCGGGGCGGGAACGGGTGGGGACGGCGGGAGAACCGGTACGGACTGGCTGCTGGCGCCGTCGGACTCCGCGACAGGTGCGTCGCCATCGGTTGCCGGGGCTCCTGTGACGATCATGATCGTCGGGCACGGCCAGAGCCGGTCGCAGCTCATGCACAGGTCGAACTCGTTCGGCTGGTGGAGATCGAGGAGGGTCAGCAGGGATTCGATGTGTCTGATCATCCGTGGACCCGCGAGAACGGGTCCGTTTGAGATCATGTGAAGCTCCGAGCGCAACTGGTTGCGGTAGCGCCCGACCTCGTCCGTCCGCTGATCCTCCATCGCAGGCAGCATGCACCATCACTTCGTGGGGTGTGTTACCGGTACGGCCCTCGACCGGTCACTATGGCAACTGTAGGACTGCTGGTAGTAGTTTGTCACATAATCACGAACGGAGTGTCACCCACATCGCATATCAGGACGTGTGTGTCGATGTGATGGGTTGTGACACCGTGGGTCCCGATGCGGTGCGTTGATAGAATGTGCTGATATAACGGACGTGGGTACCCGGCTCGGCGTGGGGCGGTACGGCCGGGCGTTCCCGCTCCCGTTCTGATTTTTTCATCCCCGTTCGGGACGGACCTCCTCCGGGCGGCGAGCCTGGCGCATCAGGCCCTCCTGCAGGCGGGCGAACTCCTCGATGTAAGGGCTCTCGACCTGGCCCTGACCACCTGCGCCAGGCTCCTTGACGCCACCCTGCCGGTCGAAGACCGGCTCGAAACCGGCGAACTGCCCGCCCGCCCCACCGGGACCGATACGGTCGCCGCCCTGCCCGTCGAAGGCCGGGTAGTGGGTGCCGCTCGCCGCGGGTGGACCGCCGCGGTCGCCCTGCCCGTCGTAGCCGCCGAACGACGGCAGGCTTGGTGTGCTTGGGCCAGGGCGTTCACCGGGGGCTTCGAACGCCGGGTAGTGCGCGCCGTTGGCGGCCGCGCCACGCTCGCCGGGAGTCACGTCGTAACCGAACGACGATCCGTTGGGCGATGCTGTGGCCACGGGTGGCGTGCCGGCCGGGGCGCTGGAGCGCCCCGCGGCCTCGTTGCCGAGCTCCTGGTCACCGGGACCGAAGGAGTCTGACGGGTAGATCCGCGCGGACAGGCTGACCGACAGCGGGTCGCTACCATAAGTGATCACATCTACCTGGTCCTCCGGCCCGATGCCGCCGTTGCGGGCCAGGTCGACGAACCGGAAAAGATCAGCCCAGCGTAGCCCATCGAGGTCCACACTGATTCGCAAAGCCATCGTCGCGCCTCATCTCACGGTTGCCTGCGTGCCGATCTTCGGTTGCCTGCCGGAGCCGGCGAACGCTGGTGCGCCCGGTCCCGACACCGACTCGCCGGCCTGACCACAACGGTCAGGTCGGCGATGGGCGGCAGCTTATACCCCGTTGGGGGTGCATTCCTCATCCAGGGAGCTTCGTGTGCTTCTCGCTGGAATCAGTGCTCTTGCCGACTCCGGTCAGGTGTCGGGTAGCTGGGGCGGAGACCGGCGTCGCGCCACTGTTGTAGGGCAATGTTGTCGTGGCGGGTAGTGTCCGGCACGTGAGTGTTGCTTCCGGCGGGGTCAACGGTGCCACCGGCGTCGGCGGGATGGCCGGCGTGGACATGCGGGCCGGGTCGTTGCCGATCAGACTTCTTCATGATCGCGTCTTGGTTGCCCCGCGTGAGGACTCGACCGACCGTCGGTCAAAGGCCGGGATCGTCATTCCGGCCACCGCGCAGATGGGCAAGCGGTTGTCCTGGGCGGATGTGGTCGGGGTGGGCATGGCGGTACGTACCATCCAGATGGGTGACCGTGTGCTTTACGACCCCGAGGAACGCGCCGAGGTCGAGCTGCACGGCACGACCTACATCCTGCTGAGGGAACGGGACGTCCACGCGGTGGCCGCCGAGCGGCTGGATGACGGACTGACCGGCCTCTATCTGTAGCCGTTAGCTGTAATCGTCTATCTGTAGCCGTCGCGTATCCGTGGTCGCCGCACGATATCCGTAGCCTGTCCGGTATTCCCTCTTCGGGTAACCATGTGGCGGGTCTGACATCGGGCTGTACACGTGATGCCTGGCCTATCGCCGTGCGGGACCGTATTGTTCGCGTCGGCCGGGAGAGATCCGTTGTCTCATGCCGGCCATATGTGGATCACATGGATGCGGACAAACGTCACCCGTTGTGTTCGCACCAGGGTCGTTGCGTATTGTGACCACTCGATCCTGTTCGGGTGCAGGCTCGAGTGGGTACCGACAAGCGGTCGCACGCGGAGCCTCAGCGTGCGGCCGATCCGATCTGGTGAGGAAGGAGACTTCATGGCTCGTGACTTCGACGCCCGGCGGGGCGCTGATGTCGAGGAGGACGAGCTCCAGGAACAGAGCCTGGAGACGCTGAAGGCACAGCGCGCCGGGGCTGCCGCCGATCTCGGAGATGACGTTGATGCGCTCGAGGCCGAGCTGGATCTCCCCGACGCCGAGGTCCGTGACGAGGAGCTGTCTTTGCGGGTGCTGCCGAGACAGGCTGACGAGTTCACCTGCACCAGTTGTTTCCTGGTGCACCATCGCAGCCAGCTCGCTGATGCTCGCCGGACGGTCTGCTCCGACTGCGCCGCCTAATTGGTCGCCCCGCCGGAAGTTCGCCCAGGGCCTGCCGGCGCCTGCCGGATGCCAGCCGGCGCTTCGCGTCGTTGTCGCCGGCCCCGGTAGGACACCGCTGTCGGGCCTGCGCCGCCTCGCGACGCATCCGCCTGGCATCCGGCATACCCCGACGGACCTCCCAGATCGGCTTCGCCAATCCGGCAGGAACCCCGGCTTCCGGCGGCGACCACCAAGGGTGACCGGCAACGGGGGCGCGGCGTCGCGGGGCTGGGGCACGCACCTCGCGTCATCGCTGCCCACCCATCGCCGCCCGATGCACGGGTGCCCCGGCTCATCGGTGGACGCCCACCACCTCCGGTGGCTCCCCGCGCCGCTTCGCGAGGCACGCACCCTGATCCACGCTCCTCTTACTGGTCGTATTAAAAGATCTTGCTTGTTGGCCCGGCCTTGCTTGTAACTTCTTGTCGCGGTACCACTACCTAACGCAACTGAATGGTTAGGGGTGGAGAGATGGTTGACACGGAATCGTCCGCCGTCGTTGTCCCCCATCCGGACGCATCCGGTGGAAGAGCGCTGCCACTCGTCCTCTGTCGAACGTCCCCGCCGGTGTTGCCGGCCGCCCACATCCCCCGGGGCAGGCTGTGGGAGCTGGTCGATCGGGGGGCCCGCCAGGGCACCACCGTGATCAGCGGCGCGGCGGGTTCCGGCAAGACGGTTCTCGCGGCGTCATGGGCCGCGGCCGCCCGATTTCCCGGACCGGTCGCGTGGCTGTCTGTCGATGGCGACGCGGGCGCTGAGTTCTGGGCACATCTGCTGTCTGCGCTTGAGCGCGGCGGCATCCTGCCAGCTGGGCGGATGCGTGACGACCCGGCACCGTCGATGATTCCACGGCCGGCATCGGGGGGCGGCTTCGATGGGCGTTGGCGGGAGCTGGCCAACATGCTCGGCGAGTTGCCCACGGCCGCTGTGCTGATCGTCGATGACGCTCATCTGATCATGGATCCGGTCGCGGTTGCCGGGCTTGAGCTGCTCGCCAGCTGTGCGGGTTCCGCGCTGCGACTGGTGCTTTGCGCGCGTTATCCGATCATCGCCCTGCACCGGCTCCGTCTCGACGGACGGCTGGTGGAGGTCGGTCCGACCGATCTCGCGTTCACCGCGCGGGAGATCGCGGCGCTGTTCGAGGCCCATGGTGTTGATCTTCTGGAGGAGGGCCGGGACCGGCTGTTGGAACGAACCGAGGGCTGGGCCGCGGGCCTGCGGCTGTCGGCGGTCCATGCGGCGGCGCATGAGCCAGCGGTCCGTGAGCCGGCGGTCGACGGCCGGGACGGCTCTTACAAGGAGATCACCAGGCGTGCTGTCGGCGAATACCTGCGCGCGGAGGTACTCGGCCGCCATCCGTGGGCGGTCCGCCGGGTCCTGTTGCGCGCGAGCGTGTTGGACCGGCTTACCGGGCCTCTCCTCGAGACGGTCGCGGCCGAGCCCTGCCCGCGGGCCGGCGCGTCGACATCCACGGGCGGAGCCAGCACCGGGGCCAGCAGTGGCGATCCTGGCGGCTCGGTCGTGGACGGGCGGGCGCTGCTGGCGGATCTGGCCCGGACCAACTCGTTCGTGATCGGTATGGACGCGGCGGACACCTGGTACCGCTTCCACCGCCTGCTTGCCGACACCATGCACGCCGATCTCGCGGGAGAGGGGCGTGAGGACGAGCCGGAGCTGCATCTGCGTGCCGCGCTGTGGTTCGCCGAACGCCGTGACGTCGCGGCTGCCGTCCGCCACGCATGCCGTGCCGGGGACTGGCGTTATGCCGCCTGCCTGCTCGTCGAGGGCGGCCTCGGAGTGATCACAGGTTCCGGTGGCCTTGCGCGTGCGGCGCAGGTCGGCCCCTTGGTGGACGTGTTTCCCGTGGGAGCTGCCGAGCAGTCGACCGAGTGCGCGCTGGTGGTCGCGGCACGTGCTGTCCGCGCTGGTGACGCCGAGGCCGCGCGGCGTTGTGTGCATAGCGCATGGACGCGGTTGGCCAGCCTGCCGATAGGCCGCAGGCGTCTGCTGGCGACCGTTCTCGACGTTCTCGACGCCCGCTGCACCGAACTGCGGGCGGATACCGAGGCAATGCTCACCTGCGCCCGCAAGCTGCTGCGCGCCAGCCGGCGTCCGGAGAGCATCGCCATGCCGGAGGGAGGAAATCCGCATAGTCCCGACGTGTGGAGCAGCCTTTCCGCCGTGCGTGCCGTCGCTTTTGCCACCCGCGGCCGCGCCGAGCTGTGGCGTGGTCGTCCTGACGGCGCATCCGAGGCCTTCCGAGCGGCACTGCGCCTTGCCCGTGAGGTGGGTGCGCACGATGTGGAGCTGTCCTGCCTGGGCGGGCTCGCGCTGGCCCATGCCTGGCGCGGGCGGCTGCGCCAGGCCGAGTTCTGGGCCGGCAAGGCCGTGGCCGCCGACCGGGGCCGGTCGGCGGCCACGGGCCGCGACGACGTTCAACCCGCCGCGGCCACCGGGCTCGCCGATGCGCATCTCGCGACGGCGCTCGTGTTCCTGGAAAAATATGATCTTGTTATGGCTGGGCGGCGCATACGTGAGGCGGAGCGCTACTGCCAGCAGTGGCCACAGCCAGTGACCGCTGAGCTCCTCGTCCTGCTCAACGCGGCTGTCCTGGCCCGTACGGGTGATGTCCGGATGGCCCGGCGGCTGGTCGGCGCGCACCGGCCGGTCGGCCTGCCCGATATCTGTGCGCGGACCCGGCTGGCCACCGATGGCGAGTTGCTGGCAGCGGCCGGCAACCCGGACGCGGCACTGGCCGTCCTGCGGCGTGGGATCACCGGGCACCGCCCTGCCCCGAGCGAGCTGCTCGCGCTGGCCCGGGTGCACCTGGCCCGCGCGGACGCACCCGCCGCGGTGGCGGTCCTGGCTCCTTTGCTACGAGCCGACACCGGCTTCGGTATCGGCAGCGTAACGGCTGCCTGCGTGCTGGACGCGGTGGCGGCCAGCCGTACCGGTGAGGTGGCGCGTGCGACCGCGTCGCTGGCCCGCGCGCTGGCGTTGGCTGAGGAGGAAGGCGTCATTCGTCCCTTCGTGGACGCGGGCGAGGAAGTGAGAGCCATGCTGCGGGCGCATCCAGGGCTAGGGGCCGCTCATCGGGCACTCGTCGACCAGCTGCTGGCCCGCGGCGAGGCCGGGCCCGCGGGGTCCAGCAGCGGGCCCGGGCGTGGAGGATCACAACGCTCCACCGCCGCCCGGCCATGGACTGAGCTGCGGCCAGCCCCGGATCGTGGGACGGAGCCAGCCGTCGGCGCCGCTCGGCCCGCCGCACCCATGACTGCCGACGGTGACGGTGCCGGCACCAGTGGTGTGACGGCTTCGCGGCTGTCCCCGGCGAGGCCGCTCGTGACCGGGCCGGCGGTGCCGGTGCCGGCGGACTCAGCGGCGCCGCCGGTGGAGCCGTTGAGCGGTCGTGAGCAGGCCGTCCTGACGTATCTGCCGACGATGCTCACAACGGCGGAGATCGCCAAGGAGATGTTCGTGTCGACGAACACCATCAAGACGCACTTGAAGAGCATCTACCGGAAGCTCGATGTGGCGCGTAGGCGGGATGCCGTGCAGCGTGCCCGAGCACTCCACCTGTTGTGATGTTCGGCAGTCTTGTGATGTCCGGTAGCCGCGCGTGGCGCACAGGAAGCTGTTTTCGGAATCTCCGTCGCTGAATTTTCACCCAGAGCAGAGGATGCGACACGCCTGAACGCAGGCGGACTGTAGTCCCCGAGACGCGGCGCGACGGTACCCGATCATGGAGGGCACGTCGTCCGCGACAGGTGAGGGGCCGGCGGTTGCGTCCGGCTCCGCGGACGCGGCGCGGAGGTGGCACGATGGACCAGGTGCTCGACCGGATGGAGCTGCCGCTTTCCGGCGTCGAAGTCGAGCTGGTGGGTTCGCCGGTCGGACTCCTGCACTGGCGGTTGAGGTCCGCGGGCGTGTCCGCGGACATTCTCGATCATCCGTTGGACCAGACACCGATTCTTGGCTGGCGCCAGGGCGCCACCCCGGTCGAGGGGCGCCGGCCACCGGTGCCCTTCACCGTCGCCTGGGGCTCGCTGCTGGGTGGGCGTGGGCCCCTGCGGGTTGTGCTCGTCCACCGTCGCCGTTTCCGGGCGACCGTGCGGCGCAATCTTGAGCCCATGACGCTCGGTGGCGCGTTCTGGATCGCTGAGGCCGAGGGCTCGTTCGAACGGCTGGTCGTGTCGGACGGAACGATCGTCGAGAGCCGCGATCTGCGGCCCATGGGCTAAGTGGTCGGCGCCGGAAGTTCATCCAGGGCCTGCCGGCGCCAGGCGGCGCCTCGCCTCGTTGTCGTCGGCCCCGGTAGAACACCGCTACCGGGGCCTCCTCCGCCTCGCGACGCATCCACCTGGCATCCGACAACCCCCGAAGGACTTCCAGCGCCGACCACTGAGGCGAGGCTCTGGCAAGCGGCGGCTTGTGAAGGACGCCGCGGCCGGCGGGCATAATGACTGATCGTGCCTAAACGGATTCCGGTCGCTGCCGGTCGGCGGTGGGCGCATGCCGCTGAGGCCCACCGCCGCCTGGCGCCCCCGAACGTGGCTGTCGCCGCGCCCCCGCCTGTCGCCGCGCCCCCGCCTGTCGCCGCGCCCCCGCCTGTCGTCGTGCTCGTGGCTGCCGCTTGACCGCTGCTTGCCTGCCACTTGCTTGGCGTCGTGCCATGCGGCATTAGTTGTGAACTATGTGCTTGTTTGTTGTTTTTCATAGTGTGCCATGGTCGCTATAACGTCAGCAGGCTCGTCCCGTTACGACCGAACCGGTCACGGTCATGCCCGCGGTGGTCCTGTTCGTGTGGCGGGTTGCGCTGGCATCGCTTCTGTCCGTTTGTGGGATCACCATCCGGGCCCGGTCCGCGGGATTCATCGTGTTCGTCAGCCAACCGCGGTATCGACCCGCCGCCGTCTCGACAGCGACATACCACCCGGCCCAACCCGTGCGGCCGGTCATGACGCGAACGCGCTGTGGCCACCCGCACGCAGCTGTCGGTGTTCCGCCCGCGGCGCCGCGCTGATGGGCTGGCACAGGGTCAGGAGGGATCATCCAATGAGTTCCGGCACGTCTCCAAGCCCCTGGATCCGGGAACGAGATCTTGTCATTGGCATCACTCCGTTCACCGAGCCGGACGCGAGGCTGGCCGCCGCCGTGACCCGGGCCGGCGCTCTCGGCGTCCTCGATCTCGGGCGTGACGCGGCCACCGCGCGCACCGCGCTCGTCAACACGGCGCGCTGGGCCCGCGGTCCCTTCGGCGTACGTGTTCCCGCCGGCTGCGCGACCGTGCCGGGGGAGCTGCCGCCGGTGGTGGACACCGTCGTCCTTCCGTCCGGCCGTGTCCCGGGCGCTGGCCCGGCCGAGACAGGGCGGGAGGCGGCGAGGTGGGATGTCATGACCGCCGCGGCCAACGGCCACCGTCGCGTCCTGGTCGAGGTCACCTCGGTCGCCGAGGCGCGGGCGGCGATCGAGGAGGGCGCTGACGGTCTGATTGCCCGGGGCTGTGAGTCAGGTGGCCGGGTCGGCGACCTCACCACCTTCACGCTGCTCCAGCATCTGCTCCATGCCGAGCTGGACCGGCCGGTGTGGGCCGCTGGGGGAATCGGCCCGCACACCGCCGCCGCCGCGGTTGCCGGTGGGGCGTTCGGGGTCGTGCTTGACGTCCAGCTCGCTCTGGTCCGGGAGATGGAACCGCGGACCGATGTGGCCGCCGCCATCCGAGCTATGGACGGCAGCGAGACCACGGTCATCGCCGGGCATCGCGTGTATGTCCGCCCTGACCTGCCGGCCGCCCGGCTCACTGGTCATGATCTGGACGAGGCCGGTGTCGCCGGCCTGTTGGGCGCCCGTGACCTGCGCACGCAGCTCCTGCCGATCGGCCAGGACGGAGCCTTCGCGGCGCCGCTCGCTGACCGGCACGTGACCGCGGGCGGGGTCGTCGCGGCGGTCCGGGACGCGGTCCGGGAGCATCTCGGAGCTGCCGCCCGGCTCACCCCGTTGGCTCCTGGCGCGCCCTTCGCCGCCGACCGGGGTGTGCGTCTCCCGGTCGCGCAGGGACCGATGACGCGGGTCAGCGACCGGGCCGAGTTCGCCAAGGCTGTTGCCGATGCCGGCGGCCTGCCGTTCCTCGCCCTCGCCCTGCTGAGCGGGCCCGAGGTCACCGCTTTGCTGGCGGAGACAGCCGCGCTGCTCGATGGCGCGCCCTGGGGCGTCGGAATCCTCGGGTCCGCCCCGCCGGAGATCCGCGCTGCCCAGCTGGCGGCCGTCAGCGCGGCCCGTCCACCGTGCGCGTTGATCGCGGGTGGGCGGCCTGCCCAGTCGGCACCGTTGGAAGCGGCCGGTATCGACACCTTCCTGCAGGTGCCCTCACCGGCGTTGCTCGCCCGGTTCCTCGCCAGCGGTGCCCGGAAGTTCGTCTTTGAGGGACACGAGTGCGGCGGCCACGTGGGCCCGCGCGCGAGCTTCCCGCTGTGGGAAGCCCAGATCGCCGGGCTGCTGGCCCACGGCGAGCGGGTGGCCAACGAAGCCGGGCAGCAGGCCGGTACGGAGTTCTTCGAGGGTGTGCACGTGCTGTTCGCTGGCGGTGTGCACGACGAGCGGTCCGCCGCCATGGTCGCGGCGGCCACGGCCCCGCTGGCCGGGCACGGTGCCCGGGTCGGGGTGCTGATGGGCACCGCGTATCTGTTCACCGCCGAGGCGGTTGACTCAGGGGCGATTCTGCCCGGGTTCCAGCAGGCCGCGGTGGACTGCGAGCGGACCGTGCTGCTGGCGACCTCGCCGGTGCACGTGGCCCGGTGCGCGCCATCGGATTTTGTGCATGCCTTTGCCGAACGCAAGGCCGAACTGCTCCAGCGGGGACTCACCCGCACACAGGTATGGGAGGAACTGGAGCGTTTCAACCTCGGTCGGTTGCGGATTGCAAGCAAGGGGACGCGTCGGGTACGTGACCGGCTGGTCGCCGTCGACGCCGAGGCCCAGCGTCATGAGGGCATGTTCATGATCGGCCAGGTGGCGGCGCTGCGGTCGGCGAGAACCACGGTGGACGTCCTGCATGCCCAGGTCACCGAGGGCGCGACCCATGCGCTGGCAGCCAGGGCCGCCGAGCTTGGCATCGATACGCATCCCGGCGGCGGCCGGCCGCATGGCGTGGCCGGCGGGCGGTATCAGGTCCGCGAGGCCGCCCGCCCGCTGGATGTGGCCGTCATCGGCATGGCCTGCGTGTTCCCTGGTGCCGCCGATGTGGACGAGTACTGGGCCAACATCGTCGGCGGCCTGGACGCGGTCACCGAGGTGCCCAGCGGCCGCTGGGACCCGAACCTCTACTACGACCCGGACGCGGGCCCGCGCGACACGGGACGGCGGGTGGCGTCCAAGTGGGGTGGGTTTCTGTCCCCGGTGCCGTTCGACGCGCTGGGTTTCGGTATTCCGCCGAAGGCGTTGAGCAGCATCGACCCCGGGCAGCTGCTGGCCCTCGCGGTGGCTGCCCGCGCGCTGCGCGACGCCGGGTACGGCGACCGTCCGTTTGACCGGTCGCGCACATCGCTCGTGTTCGGCGCCGAGCCCGGCGCTGACCTCGCCTCCGCGTACGGCTTCCGGTCCGCCTACCCGGCCTTTGTCGGCCCGGTCCCGCCCGCGCTCGACGAACACCTGCCCACCCTGGACGAGAACTCCTTCCCCGGCCTGCTCGCCAACGTCATCGCCGGCCGGATCGCCAACCATCTTGATCTTGGCGGGGTGAACTACACGGTGGACGCGGCCTGCGCATCCTCGCTGGCCGCGCTCGACGCCGCGTGCAAAGAGCTGGTGGCCGGCACCTCCGACCTCGTGCTCTGCGGCGGTGTGGACACCCATAACAGCATCCACGACTTCCTGCTGTTCTCCTCCGTCCAGGCGCTGTCCCCGACCGGCCGGTCCCGCAGTTTCGACGCATCCGCCGACGGCATCAGCCTGGGGGAGGGGGTGGCTGTCGTCGTGCTCAAACGGCTCGCCGACGCCGAACGCGCCGGCGACCGCATCCATGCTGTGATCAAGGCGGTGGCCGGATCGAGCGACGGGCGGGCGCTGAGCATGACCGCTGCGCGCAAGGCCGGCCAGGTGCTGGCGATGCAACGGGCCTACGCCCGAGCCGGGATCTCCCCGGCTGACGTCGGTCTGGTCGAGGCGCACGCGACCGGCAGCGTCGTCGGTGACCGAACGGAGCTCGCCAGCCTGGCCGAGGTGTTCACCGCCCATGGCGCCGCGCCGGCAAGCTGTGCCCTGGGTTCGGTGAAGTCCCAGATCGGGCACACCAAGTGTGCCGCCGGCCTGGCCGGTCTGATCAAGACGGTGAAGGCGCTGGAGACCGGTGTGCGTCCGCCGGCGGTGAACCTCAGCCAGCCGAATTCCTCCTGGGACGCGGCGAGCAGCCCGTTCTTCTTTGACACGGGGGCTCGTCCGTGGGCAGCGCCCGCGTCGCGCCGGCATGCCGGTGTGTCCGCGTTCGGTTTCGGCGGGACGAACTTCCATGCGGTGCTGTCGGCCTACGATGGTGGGCCCGAGCCCGCGCACGGTGTGCACCCATGGCCGGCGGAGCTTTTTGTCGTGCGCGGTACCGACCGGATCGCGGCGGGCCGCACCCTGGACAAGCTCGCCGAACTCATTATGATCAACGATGGCGCCGGGCAGCCCTGGAAACTGCGTGACCTGGCCGCGGCGGTCGCGCGCAGGCGTGGTGGGACAGTTCAGGTGGCGTTCGTCGCGGCCACCCTCGATGACCTGCCCGACCTGGTGCGGCGTGCGCGGGCCTTCAAGCATGACCCGAAAGCGGGGATCTTCGTTGCGCCCGCGCCCGCGCCCGCGCCCGATGCCAATGCCAATGCCGGGACGGCTGATCCGACTGGCTCCGGGCCGGCCGGCGGCCCGGATCGAAGCGGGCAGGTCGCCTTTCTCTTCCCCGGTCAGGGCAGCCAGCGGCCCGGGATGCTGGCGGATGTGTTCGTGGCCTTCCCGCGTCTGCGGCACCTGCTCGAACGTGGTGAGAAGTGGGTGAAGGCGATGTTCCCGCCGGCCGCCTTCACCCGTGCGGACGCGGTCGCCCAGCAGGAGGCGATCACCGATACACGTACGGCACAACCGGTCCTCGGGATGGCGGGACTTGCCATGAACGAGATCCTCACCGGGCTCGGGGTCCATCCCGACCACCTCGGCGGCCACAGCTACGGCGAGCTGGTCGCCCTGTGCGCGGCCGGCATCATCGACATTGATGATCTTCTATTGCTCAGCGCGGCGCGGGCGGCTGCCATCCTGGATGCCGCCAGCGGTTTCGCGCGGACCGACGATTTGGGGACGATGGCCGCGGTGGCTGCCGCCGCCGGGCCTGTTCAGGAGGTGCTGGCCGCCGGTGGGGCGGAGCTGGCCGATGTCGTGATCGCCAATCGCAACGCGCCGGAACAGACCGTGATCTCCGGTCCGGCGGACGCGGTCGATGTCGCGGTACGCCGCCTGCTGGCGGCTGGGCTGACAGCCCGGCGGATCCCGGCGGCGTGCGCGTTCCACAGCCCGATGGTCGCGGGCGCGGTCAGCGCGTTCGGCGCCGAGCTGGACAAGGTCGCGGTTGGTGAGTCGACGGTCCCGGTCTGGTCAAACACCACGGCGCAGCCGTATGAGCGGGGCGCCGATGCGGTCCGGCGGACGCTTGCGGAGCAGGTTGCGGGCCCCGTCCGATTCGTCGATCAGATCGAGGCGATGTACGCGGCCGGCGTACGGATCTTCGTGGAGGCCGGGCCGGGGCAGGTGCTCACGGGGCTGACCGGTCAGATCCTCGCCGGTCGGCCGCACACCGCCGTCGCTACGGACGTTCCCGGTGAACACGGGCTGCGCCGGTTTCTGCTCGCGCTCGCCGAGCTTGCCGCGGCGGGTGTCACAATGGACACGGCGCCGCTGTTCGCCGGGCGGGACGTGCGTACGGTCTCGGCCGCGAACTGCCCACGCCGGCCCGGTTGGCTGGTCGACGGCCACTTGGTGCGGACGTCCGACGGCCGCTGTCTGCCGGGCGGGCTGCGCCCCGCCGGCGAACCGCCACGGTTGGCGGGCGGCGAGCCCACCCTGTCGGCGCTCCCAGCCGCCCGGCCGCTGTCCCCACCTCTGGCGGTGCCGGCGATGGCATCGCCCGCGGCGGTACCGCCAGAGGTACCAGCGGCACCAGCGCCCGCCGCGGCAGTGGTGACACCAGCGGCAGCGGCGCTGGAAGGAAACCTGGAAGGAAACATCGCGCCGCGGGAAGCCGCCACGAACGCAACCATGATCGAGTTCCTGCGCGCCACCCGGGATCTGGTCGCCGCCCACCGTGACGTCATGCTCGGCTATCTCGGTACGGCGGCCGTGGCGGGAGAGCGCAATGCGGTGGAGCCGGCCCGGGAACCAGCCGCTCCCGCTGTTGCCCCGCAGGGGCGTCCGGCGTTGCTACCCGCCCAGCCAGGGCCGTCCGGCCCCCGTGGCGCAGGCGCGGGCACGGGGGCGCCTGCGCGGCCGTCGGCGTTGCCGGCAACGCCGGCGCTGGATCCGCCCGCGGTCCTGGCGCTCGTGCTGGAGGTGATCCGCGCGGCCACGGGCTATCCGGCGGACATCCTGGAGCCCAATTTGGATCTTGAGTCTGATCTGGGTATCGATTCGATCAGAAGGGCGGAGATCCTGGGGACGCTGACCGCGCGTGCCGGCCTGCTGGGAGGCGCCACCGCCACCACCGGCGACACGGTGCCGGAGGAGCTGGCGCGGGCCAGGACCATCCGCGGGATCGTTGACTGGATCGTCACCCGGCCGGGTCTCGACGCTGGCGCGGCGAATCCGGCCGTCGGGCCCGCTGACACAGCCGTCGGGCCCGCTGACACAGAGGTGCCGCCGACGGCGAACACCGGTTCCAGCGTTGATGTCGATACCGTCTACATCGACCCGAGCAGGCTGCTGGCGAATGCTGAACGTGAGCGGCCAGGCGCCGCATCGCTGCGGCGGTTCGTCGTCGACGTGGTTCCGCTGCCGCTGCCGCTGCCGTCGCTCGCGGAAGCTCTTGCCGCGGTCGGGACCGGCCATGGGGCGGGGGCGTTGTCGGGCGCCCGCTTCGCCGTCGTCGAGGGCGGCCTGGGCATCGGGCTGGCTCTGACAACCATGCTGGAGCGGCACGGCGCGACCGTGCGGATGTTCTCCGCCGCTGATGGGTCGCTTGCTGATCAGCTCGCGAGCGGTGTCGGAGCGGACGGCGTCCTGTGGGTGTCACCGGTGGACCGGGACGCCCCCCCGGCCCTGCCCGCCGCGTTCGGCCCGATCAAAGCCGCGGTCGCGGGCGGTACCCGCCGCCTTGTCATCGCGACCGGCAGCGGCGGCAGCTTCGGCCGGTCCGCGACCGATGAACCTGGTCCGAGCGTCGGGATAGCCGGGCTGGCCCGCACAGTCGCGCGGGAGGCGCCGCGGACGCTCGTCCGGGCGGTGGACCTCGACCCCAAGGAGGCTCCCGTCCAGCTCGCCGAATACCTGCTCGCCGAGATCCTCACACCGGATGCCCCGGTCGTGGTCGGCTACCGTCACGGGATCCGCTCGGCCCCGCGGGTGGTGCCCGCGCAGCTCTCCTCGACCGGCGTGAGCGTACCCGCGCTCGGCCGGGACTCGGTCGTGCTGCTGACCGGCGGCGCCCGCGGTATTACCGCCAGGGTGGCGCTGGCGCTCGCCCGTGCCACCGGCTGCGGGATCGAACTGATCGGCCGAACTGTCCTGCCGGCCGTACCGGAGGACCCGGCGACAGCCGCCGCGCCGGACGCACCGCGGCTGCGCCGAACCCTGATCGACGCGGGCCTGTGCCGACCGGCCGAGATCGAGGCCACGGTCGCCCGGTTGTTGGCGGAGCGGGAGGTGCGGGCCACTGTCGCGGCTCTCACGCGGACCGCGTCCTATGTTCGATACCACGCCGTGGACGTCCGGGACACCGAGGCGCTGCGCCAGGTAGTGGCGGCGGTTTACGCCGATCGCGGCAGGATCGACGGGGTTGTGCATGGCGCCGGGACTGTCGCGGACAAACTGGTCCGGAACAAGACGCCGGAGCTGTCCGACCGCATTTTCACGACAAAGGTTGAGAGCGCTCGGACGCTTGTCGACGCACTGCGTCATGATCTTGATTTTTTGGTGTTGTTCGGCAGCGTGTCCGGCGTGTTCGGTAACCCCGGCCAGGCCGACTACGCCGCGGCCAATGATGCTCTTGACACCTGTGCCCATGCCTGGGCGAGACGTTTTCACGGCCGTGTCGTCTCACTTGACTGGGGTCCGTGGGGCTCGTCCGGCAGCGAATCCGGCGGAGCTGATTTCGGTGGGGGAATGGTGTCCGCCGAACTGGGACGTCAGTATGCCCGCCGGGGCGTCGGCCTGATCGATCCGGATGCCGGAGTCGTCGCGGTACTGCGTGAACTGGCCGCCGATGTGGACGTGGCGCAGGTCGTGTACATGTGCGGAACACCCGAGGCACTCGACGGTGGATTTCCCGGTCCCGGTATCGCGGATGTCGGTCGCTGACCGGGAAATGCGCCCGACCACGACGGTACGTGGGCATGATCAGGTTGCGCCGATCCATCACGAGCCGTCCGGTGTGAACACGCGGGCGCTGGCGTCGTCCGCCAACCGCTTAAGCAGGTGGCCTCGCAAGATTCGGTGGCTTGACAGATGCCCGGAGGACGGCACGACCACGTGCCGCGCCTCGGCCCGCTGGAGTTCAGTGATCAGCTCGTCGAACGCCGCGCGCGAGCCGTTCTGGTACTCGAAGAACGTCGTGGCGTAGCAGTAACCCTCCGCCACCGCAAAGCGGCGCATCTCCGAAACAACGCGGTCAAGCTCGTCGTCCGGCACGTCATCGGGTGCGCACATGTAGCCGTATATCAAGGGTTTCATTGCTGAACTCCCGCGTTATGGAAGCGTGGTGGCTGGGCTTGGCGGGCAGGCATCGTCACCGCTCGCCAGCCCAGCCGGTCAGGAGCGCGTGAGCGCAGGGTTGTGCTCTGCGAGAACCGCTCGCTCACACGGGAAAGCACAGCCACACACCACGCACAGGCCGTGGTCGTTAGCGTGCTCGTTCAGCACAACGGTGGCGAGCCGGTGCAGCACTTCGACTCCGCTACCGATGTCGGCGTCCGTGATCGTCTCGACCATGCCCGCCGCTCACCCCGCAGCCGGAGCGAAGAAGGCCAGCAGCCGGTCACGGATGAGCGCTGCGGACTGCTCGGGAGGCTGACGGTTCACGTCCAGCCGCAACACATCGAAGCCCGGTTGAACACCTGCACCGGGGTCACGTGCGGCTGGAAGTACCGGTGAGTGACCAGCTCTTCCACGGCCTGGGCGTCGCTCATGAGCGCCCGCGGTACGCGCTGATCCCATAGGCCGTAGGTGTGCCGGATGCAGTACGCGCAGCCCAGCGGGCAGTCCTGGATGTGGTTCAG
>NZ_CAKJTR010000002.1:21923-26900 GCF_917627355.1 Protofrankia sp. Cj3
GGGTCATCACCTGGCCAACTCCCGAATCCCTTGAGGACGGACGCGGTCCGGCGTCCCTCACGGGAGAGTAGGGACGAAAGAAGGTGGTGAATAGAAAGTTTCTTGTTATTTCTCGAAATATTACAATCGACCGGGTGGCTGCGAAACTACTCGCTATCCTCCTGGGGCTCAGGAGCAAGGTCATCAATCACACGGCTGATGATCACCCGAGCGCTTCGACCGTAGCTGGCGACGGCGGCAAGCTGCTCGAAGGCGTTGCCGTACAGCTCGATCTCTTGTGGTTGTCGCAGGTCGAGCGCGGCGCTGAAGGTTTCGACCAACACTCGTTCGTTGTCGTACATCCAGAAGCCGTGCCACGGCGAGGTGGCGTACTGCGTCTCAAAGGCGATGATCCCGAGCCGCACGTTGGTCAGTTGAGAGAGGGAGACCAAGCGGTCGAGCTGGCCGAGCATGACCTCTGTGGGGCACAGCCGGAACCTAAGCGCTGCCTCGGTCAGGATGAAGTGAAATCGCTTGTCCGGCCGGTACAGGATCTCCTGGCGCTGCATGCGGGCCGCTACCGCCTCGTTAATGTCGTTGGGCAGCTTCAAGCGGCGGATGCCCTCAGCGAAGCGAGCCCTCGCGTACTCGGCGGTCTGGAGAAGGCCCGGAATCACCGTTGCCTCGAACGCGCGAAAGAGGCGCGTCTTCTGATCCCACTCGGTCAGGTCTTGTTGGTGCGGCTTCAGGCCGGTACGCAGGATGCGCTGCCACTCGGCGTGCTGCACCTCAAGGGTGTGCAGCGAAGCGAGGAGCGCTTCTGTCTCGTCCTCAGCGTTGGTTGCCCGCGTCCAATCGCGTACGTCATCGTCGCTGGGTGTCTGTCGGCCGTTCTCCAGTTTGCTCACCTTGGAAGGCGGCCACGACAACGACTCCGCGAGCTGCCGGCCGCTGAGAGCAGCGGACGAGCGCAACTCGCGGAGTCGTTTGCCGAGGGCGTTACGGGCCTCGTGGACGTTAGAGCTGCCCGAGATGTTGTTCGGTGGCAAAGTCATCCCGTCGTACGGCGTGATGCCAGGCCGCATCATGCCAGTAGTTGTGCTTCACGATCTCGGTGGGGTCTTCGATGACCTCGCCGCCCAAGAAGGCGTCGTTGTCGTCGAAGCGCATCCGTACCAGCTTGCGTGAGTCGAACAGCCAATAATCGTGGCTGGGCAGTTCAGCGGCTTCGGCCTTGCCTCTCGGCAGGTAGCGGATGTCTTCGCCCGCGCCGTTGGTGAACTGCGCACACCAGACACCGAACCTGCTGTAATCAGTGAGGGGCACACTCACCACCCGCACGCGGGTGAACCGCTTGCCCTCCGTGGTGGCATCGCGGATCATCTTCAGCCAATCTTGCATCCACGGCAGCTCGTCATCTTCGTCTGCGAGGAACCTGCGTAGCGATTCGTTCTCGTAGTCGGCGTCGTAGGTGTCGCGGGTTTCCAACCTGAACGCGGTGTACTGGAAGGAGTGGAAGAGCTGGCCGAACTCGTCTCCGATGAGCAGGCTCAGTGCTCTCCCTCCTTGTTCAGGTAGCGGCGCGCGTACATCTTGAGTACGTCTTCCGGAATCTCGATCAGGGTCTCGTAGTCGGGCACGTCGCCCACGTCCGCGAGCGCCTGCGGGTCGGTAACCTTCCACCCCTGCGCGATGTAGGTCACCCGGTCGGTGCGGTCGGTGGCGAACAGGGTGGGCGAGTTGCCTACCTGGGAGTCAGGGTCCTTGCCGAGGAACCGGGCGCGCATGAGGCCTCCATTGCGAGAAATTTAGTGAAGCGTTCCCATCGTCCATGGTGGCGCACCGAAGCGAGCGGGTCAACGACGGGATGTGACGCAACGCCCTTCTGGCAGGGTTGATGAAGATCAACTATCGCTTGATAGAACCAGCTTTCGGGTCATGATCGGACGGTAGCAACCGACCCGACACCACGTGCGATATAATCTCTGATCCGCACGTTTGCCCTACTGGCGGGTGGTGATCGTGAGAGCTTTGGGAGATGTCGCTTATCTTGGCCGATTTCCAGCGTCTCCAGGGCGTGCCAGAACACGATGTACGCATCAGTGACCTGCGATTCTCCGATCAGTTGACCCTGGTGTGTTCCGTGCCCCGGTTGTTGCGGACGGCCGCTTTCCCCGGGCACCACGTTTTTGTCGGGGCTCCGGCCTTCCCTGGGAATGGCTCGATGCACGGCGTGAGCACGTGCTGGTCTCGTTGGGAACGGTGACACGGGAGTCCGGTGGACGGTTTCTTCGGGTCACGGTGGAAGCTCTCGAACTGTTCGGGCATCGGTTGCGGGCGATAGGCGAACCCTCCTTCCGCACAGCGGCCGGGCGGTTGCGTCAGGATTTTGTCGCCGCCGCCGCCGCCGCTGGTGGTGGGGCCGGGGCCGCCGCGGACCGCCTCCTGGAGTTGATTGCGTCCGACTGGTGATCATGGCGTGTACTGCTTTTTCGTGCCGTTTGTACGCTTATGTCGTTATGTGGGTGTCCGGCCGCGGAGCGCCCACATCGCCTGCGGCGGGTGTCGTGTCATCCCGCCAGTCCCGGACAAGCCCGATGATGAAGATCCCGAGAAAGAGAAGCAGCAATGGTAGCAAGATCATATTTGCTCCCGGCGGAAGAGGACGGCCGACGTGGCTGGCGCCGTGACGGCGATGCGCATGCCGACCCCAGGTGCGTACCCGTTCGCGGAATACATCTCACCTGACGTCCGTATTGTGTGACGCTGCGACACGTTCAGCGGTCATCGGCGGTTGTTTCGCCGATCGGGTGGCGGCAGCGTCCGGGCTGCCGTAGCGTCGCATCGAACGTCAGCTCATCCAATGTCAGCTCATCTAATGATCAAGCGTCAGTTCATCCAATGCCAGCGCGGGAGCTTCCGCCACAAGGAGGCTGAGAGGGCGGCTGGGGTCACACCCGGGTGCCGCCGACCGCCGAACCTGTCCGGGTAATGCCGGCGTAGGGAGCCATCGCCGTGGTGCCACCCGTTGACCGATCCACCCTGACTCCCGCGCAGGTATCCGCCGCCGCGTCCACCGGGAAAACCGTGCCCACTGAAAAAACCGTACCCAAGGGGAAAACCGTGCCCACCGGGGAATTCGCGCCGGTCACGTCCGGTCCGCTGCCGGGCAGCCGCAAGACCTATCTGGTCGGTTCCGCGGACGGCCTGCGTGTGCCTATGCGTGAGGTTGTTCTGTCCACGGGTGACAGCGTCATTCTGTATGACACTTCCGGTCCGTACACCGACGCCGGTCAGGTCACCGACGTGCGCCGGGGCCTGGCGCCGCTGCGGGAC
This sequence comes from Protofrankia sp. Cj3, assembly GCF_917627355.1. Taxonomy (NCBI): domain Bacteria; kingdom Bacillati; phylum Actinomycetota; class Actinomycetes; order Frankiales; family Frankiaceae; genus Protofrankia; species Protofrankia sp. Cj3. Next base: position 25,239 of record NZ_CAKJTR010000002.1, read on the forward strand.
ACCTGGATCGTGGACCGCGCGGACACCGAGACCGTCCGCAACGGCGCGTTCGTCCGGGAAACCGAGATCGGCCAGGGCGCGCGGCCCGCGGTTGGCGTTGGCGACGGCCTGGGCGGTCGGTCATCTCGCCGGGCCCGGCCTGGGCGTGCCGTCACTCAGCTGGCCTATGCGCGCCGCGGCGAAATCACGCGGGAGATGCGGTTTGTAGCGTTGCGCGAGGGCCTGCCAGTCGAGACCGTACGCGCGGAGATCGCGGCTGGACGGGCGGTGCTACCGGCGAACATCAACCATCCGGAGTCCGAGCCGATGGCGATCGGCCGGGCACTCTTGGTGAAGATCAATGCAAACATCGGGAATTCGGCGGTGGCCTCGTCCATCGAGGAGGAGGTCGACAAGATGGTGTGGGCGACCCGCTGGGGTGCCGACACCGTCATGGATCTGTCCACCGGGCGTGACATCCACACGACCCGGGAGTGGATCATTCGGAACTCGCCGGTTCCGATCGGGACCGTACCGATCTATCAGGCGCTGGAAAAAGTCGGCGGCAAGGCCGAGGAGCTGTCCTGGGAGGTCTATCGGGACACCGTGGTCGAACAGTGCGAGCAAGGTGTGGACTACATGACCGTCCACGCCGGAGTGCTGTTGCGTTACATTCCGCTGACCGCGCGGCGCAGGACCGGGATCGTCTCCCGCGGCGGTTCGATTCTCGCGGCCTGGTGTCTGGCTCACCACCGGGAGAATTTCCTGTACACGCACTTCGCCGAACTGTGCGAGATCCTGCGGGCCTATGACGTCACATTCTCTCTCGGGGACGGTCTGCGGCCCGGATCGATCGCGGACGCCAATGACGCCGCCCAGCTCGCGGAGCTGGCCACGCTGGGGGAGCTCACCTCGGTGGCCTGGGAGCACGACGTCCAGGTCATGATCGAGGGCCCGGGGCACGTCCCCATGCACAAGATCAAAGAGAATGTGGAGCTGCAGAGCGAACTGTGCCATGACGCGCCCTTTTACACCCTTGGTCCGCTGACTACGGACATCGCGCCAGGCTATGACCACATCACCTCCGCGATCGGCGCCGCGATGATCGGCTGGTACGGCACGGCGATGCTCTGCTACGTCACGCCCAAGGAACATCTCGGGCTTCCCGACCGCGACGATGTCAAGGCCGGCGTGATCGCTTATAAGATCGCCGCTCACGCGGCGGATCTCGCCAAGGGCCATCCGGGAGCTCAGGCATGGGATGACGCGCTTTCTGACGCCCGGTTCGATTTCCGCTGGGCTGACCAGTTCCATCTCGCGCTCGATCCGGAGACCGCGCAGGCGTTCCATGACGAGACGCTGCCCGCGGCGCCGGCCAAATCGGCTCATTTCTGTTCTATGTGTGGCCCTCATTTCTGCTCGATGCGGATCAGTCAGGACGTGCGCAAGTACGCCGCCGACCACGGGCTGGAGACCGCCGAGGCGCTCGAGGCGGGTATGCGGGAGAAGGCCGAGGAGTTCACCGCCAGTGGCGGGCGGATCTACCTCCCGGTCACGGACAACAGCTGAGCTGCCGTCGATTGCCGCGCGCACGGCCTGCTGTCGATGCCGTGACAGGCCGTGCGCCGGACACCTGTGGCTACCCGGTTGGGTAATACGTGGCTGGTGGCTGGTGGCTGGTGG
>NZ_CAKJTR010000002.1:27307-32259 GCF_917627355.1 Protofrankia sp. Cj3
GGCCGGTGGCTTCGGCCGGTAGGCTGGAGATGCCCGCCAGACCGACGGCCGCGCCACTACCGGCATTTTTCTCGTGGCACTTACCGTCCGTTTTCGTACCCATCCCGCTCGAGAAGGTGTGACCATGTCAACCGAGCAGCCCGGCGTCACGGGGCCTCAGTCCGGATACCGCGCGGACTCGCTGGCTGCCGCCGCCAGGCAGGCGCCTGATGGCACCGCCGTCAGGCTCGCCGGCCGTATCATGCTGTGGCGGCGCATGGGCGGCCTCGTGTTCGGTCACCTTCAGGACAGGTCGGGCCGCGTCCAGGTCTCCCTGTCCCGCAACGACCTCGGCGAGGAAACCGTCAAGGAGTGGTCCCGGTCCGTCAAGATCGGAGACTTTGCGGGTGTCGCGGGACAGATGTACACCACCCGTAAGGGCGAACGCACCGTTGCCGTATCCGAGCTGACCGTGCTCAATCGCACGGCGCGGGCGCTTCCGGACAAGTGGGCGGGGATGTCCAATGTGGAGGCCCGCTACCGGCGTCGCTACCTGGATCTTCTTGTCAACGCCGAGTCACGGGAGCGGTTCGAGACCCGCATCAGGATCATTCGGAGCATTCGTCGTTTCCTGGAAGACAACGACTTCCTTGAGGTGGAGACGCCGATCTTGCAGGAGGCGGCGTCGGGCGCCGCTGCCCGCCCGTTCGTGACCCGGCACAACACCCTCGGTGAGGACTTCTATCTCCGGATTTCCCCCGAGACGCTCCTCAAGCGCGTCGTGGTCGGCGGCTTCGACCGCGTCTTTGAGATCGGCCGTAACTTCCGCAACGAGGGTATGGACTCCTCGCACCTCCAGGAGTTCACCATGCTCGAGTGGTACGCGGCGTACTGGGACTACCGCGACAACATGGCTTTCGTCCGAGAGATGATCATTACTGTTCTTGACGACGTCATCGGTAGCCGGACCATCACCTACGGGGGCACCAAGCTCGACTTCGGTGCCAGCTGGCCCGAGGTCGACTATCGGACCGAGGTGGCCCGCCGGACCGGGATCGACCTGAGAGTAGTGCGTGACCTTCCGGCGTTGCGTGAGCGGGTCGTCGGGCTTGGTCTGGATGTCGGTGCGGCGCCGTCGTACGCGGGCCTGGTCGATCTGCTGTACAAGAAGACGGTTCGTCCCGATCTCATCCAGCCGTGCTTCCTGCTGCACCACCCCGCCGAGCTGGTCCCGCTGGCGCGGCGTAGCGACTCCGACCCAACCCAGCTCGACAGCTTCCAGGTCGTGGTCAATGGTTGGGAGATCGTCAAGGCCTACTCCGAGCTGATCGATCCGGTGGAGCAGCGGCAGCGTCTCGACGAACAGACCGCGCTGCGTGAGGCGGGCGATGACGAGACGATGATGATGGAAGAGGATTTCATCGAGGCAATGGAATACGGTATGCCTCCCATGTCAGGACTCGGCATTGGCATCGACCGTTTCGTCGCCCTCCTCACTGACGCCCCGACCCTCCGCGATGTCGTCCTGTTCCCCACCATGCGCGGGACAAAGGGCCAGACCGCCGGCGATGCCAGCACCGATGGCATCGCCAGTACCGACAGCACCGCCAGCTGAGCACACGAGGGAGGAAAGGGCCGCTCCCGCGCGACGTGGCGTGGGAGCGGCTGGGACGACGGCAGAGGTGAGTGCGCCGGGCCGCGGTAGAACGGCGGGTTACAGACTGCGGCGAAGGTGTTCCACCGTCTTGGGCAGATCCGTGATCTCAACCTCGGTCACGACCGATCGGTCCCGCGTGCGGATCTCGACGATTCCTTCCGCCGCACGGCGTCCTATGACAATCTGTACCGGGCAGCCGAGCAGATCAGCATCCGCGAACTTCACGCCGGCGGAATTCCCGGTCCGGTCGTCCACGAGGACCTCAAGCCCCTCCGCCACCAGCGGTCCGGCGACCGAGTTGACGATCTCCTCATCGATCTTCCGGCCCAGCGGAATCACTTCGACGTCATACGGAGCAAGCGCCGCTGGCCACACGATCCCATTCTCGTCATGGTGCTGCTCGATAACAACCGAAAGAATCCGGCTGATGCCGATGCCATAGCAGCCCATCACCATGGGCGCGTCCTTGCCGTTGTCATCAAGAAATGTCGCGGCGAGAGGCACGGAATACCTGGTGCCGAGCTGGAAGATGTGGCCGATTTCGACCGACCGCTCGACCGCGAGCGGGCCCGTGCCGTCCGGCGAGGGGTCACCTGACCGGACATTGGTCACGTCCGCGTATTCGTCCGGCTCGAAGTCGCGTCCCTGGTTGCAGCCAGCCACGTGATAGTCGACTTCGTTTGCCCCGGTGCACCAGTCGCGGCCAGCCGCTACATGGTGATCTGCGACGATCCGGCTGACGTGGGCCGCAAGCCCCTGCGGCCCGACGTACCCGCGGACCAGACCGGGGTTCGCCGCGAAGTCGCTCTCACCGAGGAGGACAGGCGCCGCTCCGAGAATCGCCGTGAGCTTGTACTCGTTGATCTCACGGTCACCCGGACAGAGGACAGCTATGATCTGATCCTGTTCGCCGCCGGAGCGCGGAATCTTGTACAGGACACATTTCAGAATCCGGCTCGCCGGCAGGTCCAGATGCGCGGCGAGTTCCTCGACTCCTGGAACGCCCGGCGTGTGGAGCCGCTGGAGCGGCTGTGTCCCAGGCTCCACCGCGATGGGCCGCTGACCGTAAGCAGCCTCCATGTTCGCGGCATAACTGCCGTTGGGCGCATAGACGAACAGATCCTCGCCGATCTCGCTCGGAGCCATGAACTCGTGGTTCACATCCCCGCCGATCTCGCCGGCCTGCGCCTCCACAGCCCGGAAACGAAGGCCACAGCGGGTGAACACACGCTCGTAGGCATTGTACATCACGTTGTATGTGGCACGGAGCGAGTCCAGGTCCGGGTGGAAACTGTAGGCGTCCTTCATGATGAAGTCACGAGCGCGAATGAGGCCGGACCTCGGCCGCAACTCATCCCGGTACTTGGTCTGAATCTGGTACACACTCAGCGGCAGGTTTCGATAGCTGCTGACCTCATGTGCGATCAGGCTGGTCACCAGCTCTTCGTGCGTGGGAGCAAGGCAGAACTCCGCTCCCTTGCGGTCTGCCACCCGGAACATCAGGTCGCCATAGTCGGCCCACCTGCCGGTCCGCTCCCACAGCTCACGAGACAGCAGCGCCGGCATCAGTATTTCCTGACAGCCGGCGGCGGTCATTTCCTCGCGCACGATCTCTTCGACCTTGCGGAGAACGCGAAGCCCGAGCGGAAGGTAGGTGTAGATGCCGGAAGCGACCTTCCGGACGTACCCGCCACGAACGAGCAGCTTGTGATTGGCTGTCTCAGCCTCGGCGGGATCGTCGCGAAGTGTCCGGGCGAACATGCGGGAAAGGTAATCCACGGGAAAAGACCTCCGTCACTGGGAAAGTAGCCGGCAACCGGCGGCAAGCCGTCACACACGAGAACGACGCCGAGTCAGCCCCGTGCGGGCAGCCCGGTCAGGGCGTGTCTGATGGATCATCGTCCGCATCGACCAACATCCATCAGATACGCCCTAGATCGGTCGACGTGCGGCCTTGACGGAGCCCACTGGGAGATCCCCTCTCGCTTGATGAGCCGGCCCTCGGCCACCAGCGCCCGGCAACAAGCTGTTCCCGGGCCCTCCAAGTCTTGACAGAGCGGCACTGACCGAGTTCCAGACCAACTTACCGCCTCTGACGACCACGGCGTCAGGCCCCCTCGCCCTCCCAGCGGCGGCCCACCGCGGCTCTCACATCGCTGCGATGTGGGGCGGCGCGGCCCGTGATGCCAGGATTACCAGCCGCTGACCGCGAGAGTCGTCACGAACCGCCTACGCCGACCGTTGCTGACGGCGCGTTCGGCTGCGCCGGTGTTTCGCGTTGTTTGTTCGCGCCAAAAATAAGAGCGCCCGGCAATAGGGGTGTGGATCAAGGAGCGGGGCTGGAGTGCGTGCGGCGCGAGGCGGAGGAGGGAGCCACCGGAGGTGTTGGGTGGCGACTGACGACAACGCGGCGAGGTGCGTGCCCTGGCCCCGCGACGCCGCGTCCCCTATTGCCGGGCGCTCTAAGAGCGGTTGTTGCGAGCAGTATCAGCCGTACGTGTGATTTTCTGCCATCCGGCAGGGTGGCAGGCCGTCCCGATCGGGTCACCGAACGGGACAAGCTCCGGGGGCGGAGCTGTCTTTTCATTGCCGCTGGCGGATGAGCCCACTCCGGAAGGCCACCGAGTTGACCACGGCACTTGTCGAAGACGCCATTGGCGCGTTACATGTGCCTGAACCAGGCACATCAGGCTGCGGAGGGGAGGCAGGGACGGTCGGATGATGTATGTGACTATTTTTGATCTTGGTGCGGAGATGTCCGAGCGGATCGCCGACGTGAACCGCCAGGTGATTGTGGTCTCAGCGCCCGACCAGACGGCCACGACGAACACGGTCACTCTGTGGCAGCGCACCGATGCATGCGCCGGATGGACTCGGGCCGCGGCTCCGCTTGCCGGCCGTAACGGGGCAAACGGCTGGTCCCTGAATCACTACGATGGTGATCTATGCAGCCCCGTGGGTGTGTTCACGCTGACGGCCGCGGGCGGGCGTCAGCCCGATCCGGGCACGCTGATGCCCTACGAGTACCGGCCATCCTACTATCAGACCGGTGAGCCGGACATGGCGGCCGCGTTCGACTACGTGGTAGCGATTGACTACAACCGGATGCCCGGCTACCCCCCGTCAGACCCCAAGCGCCCGCTCGGTACGGCGGCCGGCGGCGGTATCTGGCTGCATGTTGATCACAATTGTGCAACCCAGGGCTGCGTCGCCGTGACGAGAGAGGGGATCGTCGCCATTCTCGCCTGGCTGTCGCCCGCCAGCCGGCCGCTGATCGTCATGGGCGACGCGGCGTCGCTCGGCAAGTAGCCTCGCG
>NZ_CAKJTR010000002.1:32485-33722 GCF_917627355.1 Protofrankia sp. Cj3
TTTTAGCCTGGCTGGATCAGCCGGCCGGCTTTTCCGTGTGGCCGCCGAACTGTCTGCGCATGGCCGACAGCAGTTTGTCCGCGTACAGGGCCTCGCCGCGCGAGGAGAACCGCTCGTACAGCGAGGCGGTGAGCACGTGGGCGGGCACACCTTCCTCCACCGCGGCGAGTACCGTCCAGCGGCCCTCGCCGGAGTCCGACACCCGGCCGCTGAACGACGCCAGCTTTGGATCCTCGACGAGCGCCGCCGCCGTCAGATCCAGCAGCCAGGAACTGACCACGCTGCCCCGGCGCCACACCTCGGCCACCTCCGCGGTGTCGATGTCGTACTGGTAGTACTCGGGGTGCGCCAGCGGGGTGGTTTCGGCGTCATGCTCGCCGGTGTGTTCCCGGCCGATGCCGGCCTTGTTCAGGATGGCCATCCCCTCGGCGAAGGCGCCCATCATCCCGTATTCGATGCCGTTGTGGACCATCTTCACGAAGTGCCCGGCCCCGTTCGGCCCGCAGTGCAGGTAGCCCTTTTCGGCCTGGGTCGGTGCACCGGCGCGGCCCGGCGTGCGCGGTGCCGTCGTCAGCCCCGGAGCGATCGTGGCGAACAGCGGCTCGAGGCGGGACACGACGTCACGCTCACCTCCGATCATCAGGCAGAAACCGCGTTCCAGCCCGAAGACCCCCCCAGAGGTGCCGACGTCGACGTAGTGGATGCCCCGGCCTGCGAGCTCGGCGGCCCGGTCCACATCGTCGCGGTAGTAGGAGTTGCCGCCATCGAGGATGACGTCGTCGGCTTCGAAGTGTTCAGCGAGCGCGAACACGGTCTCGCCGGTGATCCCGGCGGGGAGCATCACCCAGGCCGCGCGGGGGACGGTGAGCTTCGCCGCGAACTCCGCGAGTGTGCTGGCACCGGTCGCGCCCGCGGCCGCCAGCTGCTCCACCGCCGCTGGGTTGACGTCGTAGACGACGCAGTCGTGCCCGTCCCGCATGAGCCGGCGTACCAGGTTGGCGCCCATCCGGCCAAGGCCGATCATCCCGAGCTGCACGAGATCTCCCGTAGTCGTTGGACTGGTGCGGTGCGGTGCGGTGCCAGCGGCGCCCGTTTCATTGTCGCGCGGCCTACCAGCCATGACACCGCACCGCCGGAGAGTCCTGGTGATCGTTGTGCCACACGGCCCGCGGCGTCGGGACTCCGGCCGTGTACCCCTCGTGGCCCGCGGCCGGTGGGTGGCGCGGTGGGTTCAGGC
>NZ_CAKJTR010000002.1:34403-53692 GCF_917627355.1 Protofrankia sp. Cj3
GGGGGAGGCGGCGAGTGCGCCCGCGCGTTTCGCCTCGTGCTTGCGGGCGAGGGCGTCGATCGCCTCAAGGTAGCGCTCGACGTTCGTCCGGGCCTGCTCGGCCGGCGCGTCGAGGCCGTCGAGGTCGAAGAACTTCCAGTGCCGCAGGAGCGGCGTAACGACCTCGTCGTGGTGGATGCGGAGGTCGTAGATCCCGGCTCGGGCGATCAGCTTGGCCTTGCGGTCGAAGTCCTCGATGCCCGTCCCGGGCATCTGGAAGGCCACGATCTCCTCGGCGATGGCCCGCACTGTGGCGGACGGGTCAATCTCCAGCGCCGCGCTGATCAGGTTTCGGTAGAAGATCATGTGGAGGTTCTCGTCGGCGGCCACCCGGGCGAGCAGCTTCTCCGCCACGGGGTCCTGGGTGAACCGCCCCGTGTTGCGGTGGCTGATCCGTGTTGCCAGCTCCTGGAAGGACACGTAGGCGATGGCGCGCAGTGGCGTCTTGCCGCCGCCGTCGAACCCCTGCTGCATCTGCTTCATGCGGCCCCGCTCAAGGGCAACCGGATCGACACCACGGGTTACCATCAGATAGTCACGCATCGCGATGGCGTGGCGTCCCTCCTCCGCCGTCCAACGGTGCACCCAGGTACCCCAGGCGCCGTCCCGGCCGAAGGTTGTCGCGATCACATGGTGGTAGCTGGGCAGGTTGTCCTCTGTGAGCAGGCCGACCTCGAAGGCGACCTGGGCGATGTCGGACAGCCTGGACTGCTCCGGTTCCCACGGCAAGGTGTCGAAGTCACTGCCCTGGCTCCAGGGGACGTACTCGTGCGGCATCCATTCGGCGGCCAGGCCCAGGTGGCGGTCGAGGTTGGTCGCGGCGACGGGCTCAAGCTCACGCAGGAGGTCGATGTCTGTGAAGGAGGTCATGCGCATACCCTGACAGGTCAACTGGACAGCGGACTACGTCCTGTGGGCGGGATTGAAGCCTGAAAACTGTTCTCTATGAACAGTTCCGCAGGCCTGGCGGGCGGCGGGAGAGCGCCCGGCGCTCATGGCGGGGATCGCTTACCGAACGCGTCGAACTGTCGCGGAGATCGTGTCAGGACGACATCGCGGCCACTGTCAACGGACCGAGCGCGCACCGGGCGTGGTCGACCAGCGCGGCTACGCCGGCATACCCGGCCTGCTCGATTTCCTGGCACAGGCGGGCGATGTCGCGGCGTGTCATCCCGGAGTCGATGGTTGCCGCGTGGGCGACGGCCTCGTGCCCGAGGGCGATGGCCTGCTCGGGGTGGCCTGTCCTGACATGGGCGACAGCCAGCCTGGTGAGGAACTCGACCCGGTTCCGCGGGAACTCGTCGTCGAGGGCGTCAAGGTCGTTGAGGGCCGCCTGGAAATGGGGTATCGCCTCGTCCGGGTCGCCGCCGGACAACAGGGCCTCACCAGCGGCGAACGAGATGTCCTTGCGGCCGGCCCAGTACATGTAGGGAGGGTTCTCATCCGGATGAACAGCGTCGATCAACGAGTAGGCGAGTGTGGTCGCGGCCACTGACTCCGCATGGTGACCGGTGCGGCTGTGAGCGACAGCCAGGTCGGCGGTGATCACAGCTCGTTCGATGGCGCTCAGCATGCTGCGGGCGCCGTCCTGGGCCGACTGGAGCAGGGTGATCGCGTCGGCCGGTTGCCCGTACCACGCCGCCTGTTCCGCCATACAGCGCAGGATGTTCGCGCCGAGAGCGGGCGCATCCGCCTCGTGGGCGGCCCGGAGCGCCACGAGCCAGCATCGCTGCGCGGCACCGTACTGCCCGACGTCGTACATCGCCCAGCCGGCCAGCCGGGCCAGCTCGGCGGCGACCGCGTACAGCCGGGCTTGGTGGATGTCGTTGTGGATGCCGGTCCGCAGCAGCCGGACGGTGATACCGAGCTCGGTGATGGACAGCGCGTGGACATCGCCACCGCCGAGGACGTCGCTCATCCGCCGCAGGGCGTCGACGCGCTCTTCAAAGCCGCGTACGAGGGGATCGTCGACAAGCTGGCCGACGGCGGCGGCCCGGCGCTGGCATGCCCGTGCGGTGAGCCAACGCTCGGCGGCCGAGTCAAGGGAGGAGCCGGACACCGGGAGGAAGCGGCGTGGCCGCTCGGTACGAGTCATCTCCGCCAGCCCGCGGGCTAGCCCGTCGTCCGCCCACAGCAGATCAAAATCGACGTTCGCGGGTGTGAGCTGTTCGACGGGCAGCGGTTCCGAGGCATCGTGATGGTGGCGGAGCGTATGCGGATCCCATCCTGAGCGTGCGTGTATTGTCACGGCGGGTTTCTCCCGTCTCCGGGCGGAGCTACTGTTGATCGTAGCCGTGCGAAAACAGCGCCTTAGAGCGCGTGTGAGATCGTCATTCCGGCTCGCCGCGTCCAGGCGCCCCCTGGCTGCGTTGTCGGCCACACCGAGACAACTCATCCGGTATCGCTTCGGCCTTCCGCCTTGCCAGGGGGCGCCTGGAGGCGGCTCGCTGATCGAAAGCCCGATCTCGCACACGCTCTTTAGCGGCTCCAGCAACAGGACCGTCCGGCTCGCGGTGCCCGGGTGGCGCCTCGCATCATCGCTACCCGTCCATCGCCGCGCGATGGACGGGTACCCCGGTTCGTCGGTCGACGCCCAGTACCTCCGGCGTCTCCCTCCGCAGCCTCGCGATGCGCGCACGCCAACCTCGTTCCTTGGGCCATGCCCCTATTGCGGTCGCTCTTACTCCGGTTGCTGTTCCCCCTGAATGATCCCGTGGTTTTTTCTTGGCAGGACTCGGGTCCGGGTGGTATGGCCTGCCTCCCGGATCTGTGCCAGCCGATATGCGGGAGGCGAACCCGGGGGCGCGTAACCCGCCAATGCCGTGGTCGGTATTATGTGGTGCCCATGGCGGTCGCCCGCTCTCGTGGGTAATCGGGCCATGGCCCACTCGCTGGTCGGTGCCGCGGGTAGCTGAATGTGGACACACCTCCAGAAGAGGCAGACTCCGTAACGGGAGACACGGCGGGCCGGTCCGATCTTCCGCGAACAGTGGGTTCCTTCGGGGCCGCTGCCCGCGCGAACGGCATGATGATCGCGCAGTCTTCGGTCGCTAAGGTCTTGCTACCCGAAGAATCTACCACTTATGCCGGTCATGCTCACTGGTCATGCCCTGCCTGGTGGGTCCGATGCCGGCGGATACAGTTACACGTTATCGATGTATTCACCGGCCAGAAATGCATTCACTGGTTTGTTCCCGCTGTTTATCGCGTTACCCGAGCAGTCTTTCTGGGGTCATGCTGATAATCCCTCGAACGGTGCTTTCTCGAAGGGGCGGCGCCTTGCTGCCGCCTTTTTGTCGTCTCGGGAGTAGCTCTTGACCTCGTTGAACAGCGTGGAGCAATCGCGGCGTTCCTCGCTGTTATCGGACGCTGGTGCTGTTTGCACAGCGTCCTGCCGACATCTTTGGTGTCGTTTTCCGGACCGTCGACGAGGTATTTCGCCGGGGCGGGCGCCGCCCTCAGCCAAGGGCGGGTTCGGGAGCCCCGGGCCGGAGCCGGCCACCGCCGCGCACGTCCGGGGCACCGAGCCGGGCCGCGTCGGCGGTCTGGTCATCCGCCTGCCGCTGGGACTCGCGCTCGGCCGCCACCCGCGCCCGGTAGTGCTCGATCTCGGTGGCGGTGGTCGTGCGGTCCCAGCCCAGCTCGGGTCCGACCAGCTCGGCGACGTGCGCGGCAGCTTCGGCACCCCGGTCCCAGGCCTCGATCGAAATCCGGGTCCGGCGGGTGAGTATGTCGTCAAGGTGCAGCGCACCTTCGTGGGACGCGGCGTACACGGCCTCCGCCGCGAGGTAGGTGCTGGCCCCGCGCAGCGGCCGTCCGAGGGCGGGGCGTTCCGCGATGAGGTCGAGGACCTCCCGCGTGAGGCTGCCGTAACGCCCCAGCAGATGCTCGACCCGCGCCACGTGTACCCCGCTCCGGTGGGCGAGGGTCTCCCGGGCGTTCCACAACGCCTGGTAGCCCTCGGCGCCGAGCAGCGGTATCCGGTCGGTGCAGGACAGCGGCACGTACCGGTTCATCCCGGCCAGCGCGGAGTCGACCGCGTCGCGGGCCATCACTCGGTAGGTCGTGTACTTCCCCCCGGCGACCATGGTCAGACCCGGCAGCGGCGAGACGACCGCATGCTCCCGGGACAACCGTGAGGTGTCCTCGGACTCGCCGGACAGCAGCGGGCGCAGCCCGGCATAGACACCGGTGATGTCCTCGGTGCTCAGCGGCGTGCGCAGCACCCGGTTGACGTGCGTCAGCACATAGTCGATGTCCGCGCTGCTGGCGGCGGGGTGCGCGAGGTCGAGGTTCCAGTCCGTGTCCGTGGTCCCGATGATCCAGTGCGAGCCCCAGGGGATCACGAACAGCACGCTGCGGCGGGTGCGCAGGATCAGCCCGGTGGTCGAATTGATCCGGTCGCGGGGCACCACCAGGTGGACGCCCTTGGACACCCGGACGGACAGCTGGCCGCGGCCGCCGGCCATGGCCTGGATGTCGTCGGTCCACACTCCCGCCGCGTTGATGGTCTGGCGTGCCCGGACATCGATCTGCCCGCCGTTCTCGAGGTCGTCGACACGTACTCCGGTGATCCGTTCACCTTCCCGCAGCAGCCCCGTCACCCGGGCGCTGGTGGCGATCAGGGCGCCGTAGTGGGCGGCGGTGCGGGCGACGAACATGGTGTGCCGCGCGTCGTCGACCTGGGCGTCCCAGTACTGGATCGCGCCCACCAGGGAGCCCGGTTGCAGGGACGGCGCGGCGCGCAGCGCGGCCTGCCTGGTCAGGTGGCGGTGGTGCGGTACGTTGCGGCGGCCACCACTCAGGGTGTCGTAGAGCAGCATCCCACTGCCGACGTAGGCGCGCTCCCACATCCGATGAGTGATCGGGAACATGAAGGAGGTCGGGCGTACGAGGTGCGGGCACAGGGTCGCGAGCAGAAGCGCCCGTTCGCGCAGCGCCTCGGCGACCAGCGCCACGTTGCGCTGCTCGAGGTACCGCAGCCCGCCGTGGATGAGCTTGCTGGACCGGCTGGATGTGCCGGCCGCGAGATCTCGCGCCTCGACCAGGGCTACCGACAGCCCGCGGGTGGCCGCGTCGAGCGCCACCCCCGCCCCGGTGACGCCGCCGCCGATGACGACGATGTCGAAGACCTCGGCCTCCATCTGGCGCAGGGCGTCGTTCCTGGTGGTGGGGTTCAGCCGGGCCGGAGCAATCATCGTCTTCCCCGTTTCCGGAGGGTGGCTGCCAGGTAGGGCGCGGACACACGTCACATCGTGCCTGCCGCGAATAAACTCCGCATGCCGCGTTGCGCACACTCCACCGCAGGAGCCGCCTGATGGACCTTACCTTCACGCCCGCGGAGGAGCGGTTCCGCGTGGAACTACGCGCCTGGCTGGCGGACAACATCCCGCCGCGGTGGCGGTTGCGGTCGTTCTGGTCGGCCATCGGCGCGGCGGAGGCGTTCGAGCTGCGCAGGGACTGGGAACGCCGCAAGTACGACGCGGGGTTCGCCGGGATCTCCTGGCCACGGGAGTACGGCGGCCGTGGCGGGACACCCGGCATGCAGGCGATCTACGACGAGGAGACCCAGCGGGCCGGGGCCCCGCCCACCGTCAACGCCCTCGGTCTGGCCTTTCTCGCGCCCACCGTCATGGCGATCGGCACGGACGAGCAGAAGCGCGACATCATCGGCCCGATGCTGCGCAACGAGGTGATCTGGTGCCAGGGCTTCTCCGAGCCGGGCGCGGGTTCGGACCTCGCCGCGTTGCGTACCACCGGTGTGCTCGACGGCGACGAGTTCGTCGTCAACGGCCAGAAGGTCTGGACGACCAATGCCGTGTACGCGGACAAGATGTTCGCGCTGGTCCGCACGGAGCCCGGCGCCCAGCGGCACCGCGGCATCTCGATGCTGCTCATCGACATGCGTTCCGACGGGGTCGACGCCCGGCCGCTGCGCCAGCTCAGCGGCGCGAGTGAGTTCGGCGAGGTGTTCTTCACCGATGTCCGGGTGAAGGTCACCGACTGCCTGGGCGGGGCCGGTGACGGCTGGTCGACGGCGATGCTGCTGTTGTCATTCGAACGCGGCGCCTCCGGCATCGCCCAGTACACCGCCTTCCGCGGCCAGTTCGACGAGATCGTGGCCGCGGCGGCGGCCTTCGGGCGTACCGACGACCCGGTCCTGCGCCAGCGGCTCGCCAGCCGGATCGTCGAGCTCGAGTGTCTGCGCTACCACTCCATGCACATACTCACCCAGATCGAAAAGGGCGCGGAGCTCGGGGCCGAGTCGTCCCTGACCAAACTGCAGTGGTCGCACACGCATCAGGAGCTGTGGGAGACCTTCGACGACCTGCTCGGTCCGGAGGCGACGCTCACCCGGCCACGGCCTGACGCCGACCTACGCGGTATGCAGCACGAGGCGATGTGGTCGCGTTCGGTCACGATCTGGGGTGGCTCCTCGCAGGTGCAGCGTAACATCATCGCCGAGCGGCTCCTCGGGCTGCCCCGATGACCTTTCCGGCCGTCGTCGATAGGACCAGCCATGTACTTCGCACTCACCGACGAGCAGCGTGCTCTGGGTGAAACCGTCCGTGCCTACCTCGCCGACCGGTTCGACCTGACAGCCGTCCGTGCCGTGTTCGAGGACCAGCACGGCGACGGTAACCCCACCGAGCTGTGGAAGGCCATCGGCGCGTATGGATGGCTCGCTGTCTGCGTCCCCGCGGAGCACGACGGCCTCGGTCTTGGCCTGGTGGATGCCCAGGTGGTTGCCCGCGCGTTCGGCGCGGGAGCCGTACCCGGGCCGTGGCTGCCGACCGTGCTCGCGGGTGAGGCGCTGCGGCTTGCGGGTTCGGACGAGCAGAAGAGGTCCTTGCTGCCCGCTGTCGCCTCGGGCGCGCTCGTGGCCACGGTGGCGCCGCGCGGGCCGGCCGGCCGCTACGATCCCTCGGGCGTACGGGTCACGGCTGACGAGGCGGGCCGGCTGACCGGATCGGCTCTGCCGGTCGAGTACGCCGAGACCGCACAGATCATCGTGGTGGCCGCCGTGGAACCGGCTGGCGAGGTCGGGCTGTACCTGGTGGAACCGGAGCTGCCGGGGGTCGCCGTGACCGGGCTGGAAAACTACGACGGCACGGTACGCACGGCTTCGGTGGTGCTCGACGGCGTCCCCGGGCAGCGGTTGCCTGGCTCGTCCACGGCCGTCTTTAGCGATCTTCTCGACCGGGGTGCGGTGCTCACGGCGGGGGACCTCGTCGGCCTCGCCCGGGAGGCGCTGCGGCGCACGGTCGCCTATGACCGCGACCGGGTGCAGTTCGGCCGGGCGGTCGGATCCTTCCAGGCGCTCAAGCACCATCTCGCCGACCTGCATGTTGCCGTGACCATGTCCGAGCACGCGGTGCTGTACGCGGCACACGCGCTGGACGCCGGGCTTGCGGACTGCCGGCTCGCGGTCGCTGTGGCCAAGAGCAAGGCCTCGGACACCGCCCGGGAGGTGACCGCCGCGATGATCCAATATCACGGCGGGATCGGCTACACCTGGGAGCACGACGCCCACTTCTTCTACAAGCGTGCCAAACGCGAGGTTTACAGCTACGGCGATCCGGTCCAGCACCGGGACCGGATCGCTGCCCTGACCATCGGCCGGATCCCCTCGACCACCGTGGACGGGGTCCCACCGACGCTGGCCGTGCCCTGATCAGCCGAGGGCGGCGTGACGATGTTCGGAAGCCCACCGTCCGCTATCCGTCCGGCGCGGCCAGCAGCGCTTGGACGTGGGGGAGCGCGGCGGCACGGTCGGCTGGCACCAGACCGATGCGGGTGCGCCGGTCGAGTAGGTCACCGGCGTCCAGGGCGCCCTCGTGCCGCAGCGCGAACAGTATCTCCGCGCCGGTGGTGTCCACCCGGCCGCACAGCGGCGCGAGAAGCCGCGGATCACCCCGCGCCTGCGCGACCACGGTGGGTGCCTCGGTGCCGTAGCGGGCGACCAGCCGGCGCGGCGCGGCCACTTCGGCGAGCGTCGACCACCCGGCCGCGCCCACCAGCGGCAGGTGCTGGGTCCGGCACGGCCCAGGGCGCAGCCCGCGCGCCCGCGCCAGCTCGTCCACGGTGTCGGCGGCCATCCGCCGGTAGGTGGTGAGCTTGCCGCCGACGATGGTCACCACGCCATCGGCCGAGGTGATGACGGCATGGCGACGGGAGAGGTCGGCGGTGCGCCCGGACGCCCCGGACGCCCCGGCCGGCAGCGGGCGTAACCCGGCGAAGGTGCCCAGGATGTCAGCCTGGTCAACGGGTACCGCCAGAACGCCGGAGATGACCTCGCGCAGGAACTCGGTCTCGGCCGGAGTCGCGGCCGGGGTGTCGGTCACGGCGTCGACGGGTTCGTCCGTGAGCCCGACGTAGACCCGTCCGCCGGGCTGTGGCAGCGCGAACACGTACCGGTTGTGCTCGTGCGACACCGGCACGGTGATCGCCGTCCGGAGCCCGCCGAAGGCGCTGTCCGCCACGACGAGGTGGCTTCCGCGGCTCGGGCGCACATGGACGTCGCCGCACAGCTCGCCAGCCCAGACCCCGGTCGCGTTCACCACAGCGCGGGAGCGCACCGTGACCGCCGAGCCGGTGAGCGTGTCGATCGCGGTGGCACCGTCGCCGTCGACGGCGACGGCCCGGCAGCGGGTGATTATCCGCGCGCCATGCCTGGCCGCTGTCCGTGCGATCGCGACGACCAGGCGCGCGTCGTCGACGAGCTGACCGTCCCAGGACAGCAGCCCGCCGCGCAGGTGGACGGGCCGCAGCGCCGGCACCAGGGCCTGGGTCTCGACCGCGCTCAGCCACCGGGGGCCGGGCAGGACCGAGCGGGGGGTGCCGGCGCCGAGCCGGATCAGGTCGGCGATGTGCAGGCCGGCATCGGCGACGAGGGCGGCGGAGGTGGGGAAGCCGACCGTCAACGGGAGCACCATCGGTAGCGGCCGTACCAGGTGCGGCGCGGTGGTGCGCAGCAGGATGTCACGTTCCCGGGAGCATTGCCGGGCCAGGGCGACATCGCCAGCGGCCAGGTAGCGCACTCCGCCGTGGACGAGTTTGGAGCTCCAGCGGCTGGTGCCGAAGGCCAGGTCGTGGGCTTCCACGAGCGCGACGGACAGCCCTCGGCTCGCGGCGTCCAGCGCCACGCCCGCCCCGGTCACCCCGCCGCCGATGACGAGGACATCGACGATCGTGCCGTTCGCCAGACAGGCGAGGTCCCGATCACGTTGGCGACGATTGAGTGACCCGGCCGGTTCAGCTGCCTCAACGTGATCAGATAGCCTGCTGGGCATTTCACGGTCACGCTGTGACCACATCTGTAAAAGTGTATGTCGTGTCACCGCCGACAACGAGTTGTGATGATGACGGAAGGACACAACGGCGGGATGACGAGCCAGCGAGCCAGCGAGACGGCGGGATGACCGGGCCTGACGCCGGGACGGCCGGCTCTGGCGCCGGGACGCTCTGGTGGGGCTGGGGCACCGCGGCGGCGCGCACGCCGCTGCCCGCCGGTGTCCGCTCTCTGCTGGAACAGGTTCTGGGCGTGGACTGCCGCGACACCCCACCGGTGAGCCTGGACGCGGTGCGGCTGCCGGCGGTGAGGCTTGCCGAGGATGCGCGCGCGGCCCTGGCGGGCGTCATCGGCCCGGCCTGGGTGCACGACGACCGGGAGAGCAGGATCCGGCACTGCCGTGGGCGTTCCACGACCGATCTGCTGCGTCTGCGCGCCGGTGACGCCATGGATGCCCCGGACGCGGTCATCCTGCCCGCATGCCACGACGAGGTGCTCGCGGTGCTTGCGGTCTGTGCCCGGTATCGGCTCGCGGTGGTCCCGTTCGGCGGCGGGACATCGGTCGTCGGCGGCTTGGCCGCGGCCTGTGACGGCGTTGCCGGTGTGATCGCGCTTGACACGGGCCGGATGAACCGGCTGGTCGGCGTCGACGCATGGTCACAGCTGGCCACGGCTGATCCCGGTCTGCGCGGTCCGGCCCTCGACGCCGCGCTTGCCACGCACGGTTTCACTCTCGGTCACCTGCCGCAGTCGTGGGAGTACGCGACCGTCGGAGGGTTCGCCGCGACCCGGTCCAGTGGCCAGGCCTCCGCCGGTCACGGCCGGTTCGACAGCATGGTCGTCGGTATCCGGCTCGCGACCCCGGTCGGCACCTGGGAGCTCGGCCGGGCGCCCGCCTCCGCCGCCGGGCCCGATCTGCGCGAGCTCGTGCTCGGCTCCGAAGGAGCTTTCGGGGTCATCACCCAGGTACGGCTGCGGGTGCGTCCGCTGCCCGAGACGATCCACTACGAGGGCTGGCGCCTGGCGGGCTTCACCGGCGCGGCCGCGGTGCTGCGCATCCTGGCGCAGCGGGATCTGCTGCCGACGGTCGCGCGCCTGTCGGACGAGGTGGAGACCGCGGCCGGGCTCGGCGGCGCCGGCCCGGCCACCGCCGGCGGCTGCCATCTGATCATCGGCTACGAGGGCCGGGCCGGCTGGGTCGCCGCGCGCCGGGCCGAGGTCGGCGAGCTGCTGCGCGCCGCCGGGGCGGCCGCGTTGGGGCACGATGCCGGCGCTGAGTGGCTGCGCGGCCGCTTTCACGCCCCGTACCTGCGTGACGCTCTGCTGGACGCCGGGATGTTCGCCGAGACCCTGGAGACGGCCGGCTTCTGGTCGGCCCTGCCCGGCCTGTATGCCGGGGTGCGGGACGCGATCGCCGCGGCGCTGGCCGCCGAGGATGTGCCCGGGGTGGTCATGTGCCACATCTCGCACGTCTACCCGACCGGCGCGTCACTGTACTTCACCGTCGTGTGTCCCCAGCCCGACGAACCGGTGGCGCGCTGGGGGAGGGTGAAGGCCGCGGCCACCCGCGCGATCGTTGACGGGGGCGGGACGGTCACCCATCATCACGCCGTCGGCACCGAGCATCAGCCGTGGCTCGCGGCGGAGATCGGTGATATCGGGCTGGCGGTACTTCGCTCGGTCAAGGACACTCTCGACCCGGCGGGGATCCTCAATCCCGGAATTCTCCTACCGTAAGCGCATGCGGCAGGAGGAGCGGGCGCTGGTCATCGTTGGACCGGGGCGGGCGTTCGGCGCCCAGCTCCTGCGCCGATTCGCCCGGGAGGGCTTCGCGCTCGGCGTGATCGCCCGGTCGGCCGACACCGTCGGGCGGATCGAAGCGGACCTCGCCAGCGACGATGTCGCGCTGCTCGGCGAGGTCGCCGATGTCACCGAACCGGGCGCCGTCACCGCGGCGTTGGGCACACTCGCGGACGCTCTCGGCGGCCTGACGGCCGTCGTCTACAACGCGAAGCTGAGCATCCGGGGCACCGCGCTGTCCGTGCCGGCGGAAACGGTCAACCAGACGCTGGCGGTCAACGTGACCGGCGCGCTCACTGTTGTGCAGGCCGCCGCGGAGCTGCTTGCCGATCGTCCCTCGGCGTGTGTGCTGCTGACCGCGGCCGGGCCGCGCACCGAGCCGGCCGCCGGCCGCCTCGCCCTCGCCATCGGCAAGGCCGGCCTGCTCGCGCTCGGGACATCGCTTGCGCCCGTGCTCCAGGCGCGCGGAATCCGGCTGCGGACCGTGGTGCTGGAGGCCCGGGTCGCGCCCGCTGGCCCGCTCATACCGGAGGCGGTGGCCGACCACTTCTGGAATGTCTACGCGGCCCCGCGCGGATCGGTGTTCCGCCTTGTCCCGCCGAAGGCGCCCGACCGGGCGCCGCAGCTGTTCGGCGACGGCTGACGCCTGGGCCGGCCCAGGCCTCGGCTGGCCCAGGCGCGCGACCCAGTCCGTGCCAGGACCAGCCGATCGTGCGACGATTCGTCCCGTGACAAGCGGACCTGACGACGGCGTGAACCGGGGCGGCGAAGCAGAGGAGTCCACCCGTCGTCTCCCGCCGGCGGGCGCGGGCGGTACCACCGGCGGGCATCCCGGAGCGCGCCGTGCCAAGGTCGGTCCGAGCGCCCCACCCCCACCGGCGGACTCGTTCCGTCCGTCTGGCCAGCCCCCGCAGGCATGGCCCGGTCCGGCCCAGCCGGTGGACCGGACCGCTCAGGACACCCGCCGGGTCGGGGCACGACCCGGCGATGCCTATCCGCCCGATGCCTACCCGGCCGACGCTTACCCGGCCGGCTCCGCCCAGCCGCTCCAGCCGGCCGACGATGCCACCGAGTACCCGGCCGAGGCTGACCCGGCGCGGCGGCCCCCCGTCCCGCCGCCGGTCGAGCCGATCGGCGTGATGGCCTCACCAGCCGCCCCGCGCCGCCGCCGCCGACGGCGGCGCTGGCCGGTCATCACAGTGATCGTGTTGCTCGCTCTGCTGGTTGTGGCCGACCGGGCGGCGGTGCCGATCGCCGAAAGCCAGATGAAGGTGAAGGCGGAGGCAGCTATCACCCAAACCAGCAAGGATCCGACCGTCACACCACCCAGGGTTACCGATGTCAGTATTGGTGGCATTCCGTTCCTTACCCAGGTCCTGTTCGGCAAGTACGACGACCTGCGGGTGACGGTGACGGGTATCTCCACACCTGGGCCGCGTATCTCGGAGGTGAAAGCCAGGCTCCAGGGGGTTCACGTACCGTTCGGTGACGCGATCCGTGACCAGGTGGGGGAAGTTCCGGTCGACAAGGTGACCGCCGCTGTACAGATCAGTTATAGCGATCTCAACACATATCTGGCGGGCCTGAATTTGTCGATCGGCAAGGTACAGGTGGCGCCCGCCGGTGATGGCAAGGTCAAAGTGACCGTGAACGTGCCATTCCTGAGTTCGATCATTGGTCCGCAGGCGATCGAAACGGGTTTCACCGTCAAGGACAACAACCTCATCCTGGTTCTGCCTGGGGGGCTGGCGCTACCGGCGATCCCGTTGCCGATCGCCGGGCTGCCGTTCAACCTGCGGATCGAGAGCGCCACCGCCGGTAAGAACGGTATCGCGGTGCTGGCCTCAGCCGTTGATGTCGTCCTTCCTGCCGGTTCCTGAACCGATGTTGGTCGAATCGGCGACAGTTCCCGGACCGCCGCGCGGGTTATGCGAGATCCTCGATCCGTGCCGGATAGTGTCCGACTGACAGCCGGTCGTCTCCGGACATGCCTGATATGGCCATGACCGACACCGCGCAGTCTGCCCCTCTGCGTCGTGTCCGCGTGATTGGCCCACCCCGGCCTAGATCACGGTCCGTGGGCGGCGCTACGATCCGGACGACCCGCAAGATCGGACGATCCATGTCGAAGTAGTTCGGCGGGGCATCCGGCCTGTGTCCCGTCCTGAAGGGGGAAACACGTGCAGACGACCCTGAGAGTCGTCAGCGGCGCCAACGTGGCCACCGTGCCTGCCGGCCAGCCGTTCGTTGTCGGCCGTGCTCGCACGGCCGACTTCGTCATGCCCGACAGCCGGGTGTCCCGCCGTCATCTGTTAATCGAGCCGGTCGGGGCGGGCTGGGCCGTGCGGGACATCAGTTCCAACGGGACCTGGCTCGACGGCGAGCGTGTGCAGCGCGTGGATGTGAACGGCGAGATCCGGTTCCGGCTCGGCACCCCGACCGGGCCGGAGGTCGTCGTCCGGCCGGAGGCGCCCGCCAGCCGCGAGGTCCTCCCCCGGTTCGATGATCCGCATTTCGAGATGCCGACGATGCTGCGGGAGAGCACCAACTACGAGCCCGGACCGCAGCTGCCGAGGCAGCGCCCGCAGGCTCTGGATGACTCCGGCGCACACGACCTTGAGCGCGAGCACGAACGCCAGACGGCCTACCGGCTGCATCCCGGCACGATGTCCATCGGGCGCTCCCGCGGGAACGACATCGTCGTGGGCGACCTGTTGGCGTCCCGCCGGCACGCGGAGCTGTACGTCGGTCATAGCGGGGACGGCCCCGGCGAGGTGGAGATCGCGGACCTCGACTCCGCCAACGGCACTTTCGTCAACGGCAAGCGCATCGTCCGGGAGAAGCTGCCGCAGGGCGCAGTGATTGCTGTCGGTCACCATGTCTTCCAGCTCGTCGACGACGAGCTCGTCGAGTACATCGACTCCGGGGACGTCAGTTTCGAGGCTGACGGCCTGAACGTGTGGGCCGGCCAGAAACAGCTCATGCACGACATGACCTTCCGGCTGCCCGGCCGGGCGCTGCTGGCGGTGGTCGGGCCGAGCGGTGCGGGCAAATCCACGCTGCTCAACGCCCTTACCGGGTTCCGTCCGGCGGACAAGGGCACGGTGCGTTACGCCGGCCGGGACATGTACTCCGAGTACGACGAGCTCCGCCGCCGTATCGGGTACGTCCCCCAGGAGGACCTGCTCCATACCACCCTGACGGTGCGGCGGGCGTTGGAGTTCGGCGCTGAGCTGCGCTTCCCGCCGGACACGACCAAGGCCGAACGCGGCGCCCGGGTGGACGAGGTCATCGCGGAACTCGGGCTCACCCAGCACGCCGGCACCCAGGTGGCCAAGCTGTCCGGTGGGCAGCGCAAGCGCACCAGCGTCGCGCTGGAACTGCTCACCAAGCCCACCCTGCTCTACCTGGACGAGCCGACCTCCGGACTCGACCCGGGCATGGACAAGAACGTCATGGAGTCGCTGCGCAAGCTTGCCGACGACGGGCGGACGGTCGTCGTCGTCACCCACAGCGTGGCCCAGCTGGACCTGTGTGACTACGTTCTGGTGCTCGCCCCCGGCGGGTACGTCGCCTACTTCGGCCCGCCGCGCGACGCCCTGTCCTTCTTCGCGAAGAAGGACTACCCGGATGTCTTCCTGATGCTGGAGGCCACGGCGGGAGCGGAGTCGGCGGCTCGGTTCCGCCAGTCGCGCTACTACGTGCCGGCGTCGGTCACCGCGCCCTCGGCCCGTCCCGCGCCGGAGGAACTGCCGAGCATCCGCCAGCAGTCGGTGTTCTCCCAGCTGATCACCTTAAGCCGGCGGACGCTGGCGGTGGTCGCGTCCGACCGGTCCTACCTGCGGCTCATCGTCGTGTTCCCGTTTCTGCTCGGGCTCATACCGCGTGCCATACCCGGTAGTTTCACCCTCCCCGGGGACGGCTCGCCGAACGCGGACGCCGCCACGATCCTGCTGGTGATGGTGTTGTGCGCCTGCTTCATGGGCATGGCGAACTCGGTCCGGGAGATCGTCAAGGAACGGGCGATCTACCGCCGAGAGCGGGCGATCGGGCTGTCCCGCACCGCCTACATCGGCTCGAAGATCCTCGTCCTGACATTGATCACTACGTTGCAAGCCATCCCGTTCACCCTGATCGCGCTGGTCGGCCGGGCGCCCGACGAAGGGGTCGCGCTCGGGAACTCCCTCGCCGAGTGCCTGATCGCGGTGATCGTGGTCTCGCTGTCCTCGGCCATGCTGGGGCTCGTCATCTCCGCGCTGGTCGACAACGCGGACAAGACCATGCCGCTGCTCGTGCTTCTTACCATGGCACAGCTTGTGTTCAGCGGCGGCATCCTGCCGGTTCACGGCAAGCCCGGCCTGGAGCAGGTCAGCGTGATCGCGCCGGCCCGTTGGGGTTTTGCCGGGTTGTCCTCGGTCGGTGACCTCAACCGGATCAGCCTCGCCGGTGTCCTCCGTCCCGATGGCAAGTTGATCAACAGCAAGGTGGTCGTCGACCCGTTCTTCGATCACACCTCGTCGGCTTACTTCACCGATATCGGTGCCGGCGTGGGCATCGGCGTGATCTGCGTCATCGTGACCGCCTTCCTGATCCGCCGGATGGACCCGAAGACAGTCAAGAAGCGCAAGCCCGAACAGGCGGCCCGCTGAGCCGCTGGAGGGCTCCTGTTCCCCCTTGTTCCCCCGCTGGCGGCCCAGCCGGAGCCCGGATCAGCCGGACTGCCAGCGGGGGGTGGCGTCCAGGCCGGTGAACGTGGTCAGTCGCTGTGCGTGGGCGTCGTCGAGGCGGTTCGCATCCGTCACGTAGATCTCGCGGTTGGTGTCGCCGGGCCGCTGGGCGGTGTAGGTGATCTTTTTGTTGTCGCCGGACGCGAACGACGGGTCCTGCTCCTGACCGGGGGCCTCGGTCAGCTGTGTCGGTGTGCCCCCGGCGGCGTCCATGACGTAGATGTCCATCTCGGCGAGGTTCGTCCCGGCGCTGCGGCGGAACGCGATCCTCTTGCCGTCCGGTGACCAGCACGGGTCGGCATCAAGGCCGTTCCTGCCGTCAGTGAGCTGGGTGGGCGTCGCGGCGGTGTCGAACGCGTCGATGCTGAACAGCTTGCCGCCGTTGCTCCCGTTCTCGCTGACGAAGTAGACGATCCGGTTGTCCGCCGGGGACCAGGACGGGTCGGTGGCCCCGGCGGGCACGCCCAGCTGCCGGACGCTCGACCCGTCCATCGCGATGACGTAGAGGCCGGCGGTGCCGTCGTTCGGGCCGATGTCGGCCTTGATGACGATGAACCTCCCGGTGGGATCGACCGATGCCCGAGCGTCCTGCGCGATCTGGATGTCCGCTGCCGGGCCGGAGCCGAAAAGCGAGATCGGGCCGACGCTGCCGTCCGCGGCGATCGCTTTCAGGCTGGGGGAGGAGTCACCCACCGTGTAGAGGACGGTCCTGCGTTTCGGCCCGACGATCACCGGGAGCGTGTCCGGCCGCGCGTCGCGGGTCAGCGGCCGTGGCGGCCCCACCGGGCCGTCCGCGCCGACCTGCAGGCTGTAGACGGCCTTCGTGCCGTTCTGTTCGCTGGAGTAGACCAGCGTGTCATCGCCGAGCCCGACGGCGGATTTCGGCAGGATGTCGGCCACCTTCACGTTGCCCCCCGTACCCGAACCACGCGGCGCCAGCGCCAGCACCGCGCCGAGCACGGCCGCCACGGCGACACCGCCGCCCGCGACCACGAGCGCTGTCCGGCGGCGGGGCCGCGGTACCATCCGGCCGCCTCGTACGGTGGCCGGCGTGGCCGTGTCGCGGGTGCCCGGGGCGTCGCGGGTGCCCGGGATGTGGTGCGTCGTGGTGCCGCCGAACGTGTTGGCGGGCGCGGGTAACCGCCAGTCGCGCAACACCTGGGTGACCGTTGCCTCGGGGTCGATCTGTGCTGTCGACAGCGGCTCACCGAGCAGGCGCAGCATCAGCTGTTGCGCGGTCGGCCGGGCCGACGGAGCCTTGAGCATCGCGTTCGCGACGATCTCGCGCAGCGGGCTGTCCAGCCCGTCCAGGTTCGGATCCTCGTTCACCGCGCGGAAGAGCAGCGCCTGCGCGCTGCCCTCGCCGAACGGGTAACGGCCGGTTGCCGCAAACGTGATGAGCCCGCCCCAGGCGAAGATATCCACCGCTGGGGTGACCGGATCGCCCTGAATCTGTTCGGGCGCCATGAACGCGGGGGTGCCGAGCTGCTGGAGGTCCCCGGTGAGGTTGCTGGCGGAGTCCAGCGCGCGGGCGATCCCGAAGTCGATGACCCGGGGACCGAAGGGGGAGAGCACCACGTTGGACGGTTTGAGATCTCGGTGCACGATGCCGGCGCTGTGGATCGCGGTCAGCGCCGCGGCAACGCCGACCGCGAGCTGTTCAAGATTTGCCGCCAGCAGTGGGCCGCTTTCGGAGACGAACTTCGCCAGCGTCCGGCCTTCGATGAACTCGGTGACAAGATACGGCTGCTCGGCGTCGGGCGCCGCGTCGAGCACCTCGGCGGTGCACACCCGGGCCACCCGGCGGGCCGTTTCCGCCTCCAGCCGGAAACGCAGCCGGAACTCATCGTCATCGGCCACGTCGGTACGGATCACCTTGATGGCGACCAGCCGGCCGTTTCCGGTACGCCCGAGGTAGACGGTGCCCATCCCGCCCTGGCCGAGCCTGCCAAGCAGGGTGTAGGAGCCAAGCTGGCTGGGGTCACCCGGGCCCAGCGGGAGAGCCTGCGCGTTCACGGCCGCATCCGGCGCTGCCATTGTTGAACCAACCTCCAGACCGCGTGTTACCTGTGACGCCCTGTCAGATCGGCCCGACCAGCCTAAAGGTACTCCCGTGGTCGTCTCGCTGACTCCCGGCTTTTCTGGTTGAGCGGGCATGACATGCTCATCCCGGCTGCGGTGCCGCGGAGAAGCCGAGTTCCACACACGGGAAGGCTGGGGGATGACAGGGGCGCGACGATTGGTTCCGGTGACCGTCTGTGCGTATGCCGCTGTGATCGCCGTGATTCTCGGGGTGCTGGTGGGCTGCGGTGGTTCGGTTCCGCCCAGGGCAGCCGGGGCATCGGTTCTTCCCGGCACGCCGGTCTGGGGATTCGTCCGGTCGGACGAGGCCGCGTCGCCGTTCGGGGCCGCGCGGACGCCCGCGCCCTTCGTGCAGGCTGGAAGCTGGCAGTCGGCCACAGGCGCCGCCGGCGCGGCCACCGCCGCTGCGTCGGCGACAGTGGTCCGGCGGGGCACCGGTCGTTACAAAGTGATCTTTCCTGGCATCGGCGTGCCCGGCGGGCATGGCGTCGCGCTGGCATCCGCGGTCGGTGACCAGCCGGTGAGCTGCCACACCGAAGGGTGGGCGCCGTCGGGTCCCGCCGAGGAGGTGACCCTGGCCTGCCGGTCACCGACCGGGGACTACACCGACTCGCGGTTCACCGCGCTGTTCACGTTCGCACCGGCGTCCTACCGGGCGTCATCGACCTTTCCTGACCCGTACTTCCGCGGGCAGGCGGTGAGCCCGGCTCCCACCGGGGGGCCTGCTTCGCTGCCACCGCCCTACACTTACTTCCGGGATGACGAGCCGGGGCAGGACGTCACCCGGGCGGGCGACTACTACGACGCCGCCGGTTCGGCCACCCCCTTCGAGATCCACCGGATCGGTGTCGGGCACTACTCGATCGACCTGGTCGGGCCGGCCTACTCCGGCCGGGAGGGAAACAACCTCCAGGTCAATGCGATCGGCTCCACACCGGCCGGTTGCAACCCACTCGGCCGGGACGAGAAGACCGACCGGCAGACCATCTTCGTGGGGTGCGCCATCGGGCAGACCTGGACGGACACGCCGTTCGTGCTCGTCTACACCAACCAGCATGCGCTGATCGGGGCCGACACCGTGCTGTTCGGGCACGCCTTCTCCGGCCAGGAGGCCGAGGACACCGGGAGGATCATCCAGCCGCCCCTGGGCATGACAGTAGACGCGTGGGACAGGTATACCGCCAACAGCGCCGGAAAAGTGAACACCGTCCGTCACATCTCGGCGGGCGCGTACGAGGTGACCTTCCCGGCGGCTGGGCGCGCTCCCGACAACGTCGAGGTCATCCCTTATGGTGAGCCGACCCACCGGTGCGCGATCGGCGGATGGAGTTCACCGCGTGGCAGCGCGG
>NZ_CAKJTR010000002.1:54148-68754 GCF_917627355.1 Protofrankia sp. Cj3
CACCCAGTTCAGCCTCGCGTATCTCAGCGCCGCGCTCCTGGCGGCGTGACCGCTGTCCCGGGCGTGACCGCTGTCCCGCGTGACCGTTGCCAGCGGCGATCTGCTCGGCACTACGGCGCGGCGCGGACAGTTCCCCCCGTGAGCTGCCCGGCCGACGGACCCGCAGGTCGGATAGAACCAGATGCCGGGCTGACATACATCGTTTTTTGCTGGGATTGGGGTGCCCGCTCGCACGATTTTCCGGCCGCCTGATCCGGCCGTGTCCCGCCGGACAGGTGATGGACCGTCGATTTCGCTCCCCCGTGATGCGACAGCCCAGAACCCGGTACTGTGGTGAGGTGCCGGCCGTGACATGGCCCCCGGGCTCACCCCAATGTCGCTGCGAGCGACCACGCGCCGAGAGGCGACCTGCGCGGCCGGCACCTTCGCTTAGTGCGTTCATTCGAACCGCAGGATGTCGTCGACCGATCGGCGCGGTGTCGCCTTCAGCGTCTCGGCGTCCGGCAGCGGGTAACCTACCCTGATGATCATTTGGATGTGCCCGAGGCCACCAATCGAGTGCCGCAGCAGCTCCCGGGTCGACTCGAGGTCGACAGCCTGGCCCAGCGGCGACGTGGCGATACCGCGCGCGGTCGCGGTCAGCAGCACCCGTTCCATCGCCTGGCCGGCTCGCAGCCGATCGGCTGGGGTATCGCTGTCGGTACCGATCAGGAGGACCATCGGGCGTTCCACACCGGTCTGTCGCAGCTGTAGGCCGGCTTCGCCGACCACGTTGAAGTCCCGCACCGTGAATTCGGACTGCCGTGGCTGAGCTGAGCTGATCACCACATCACGGGGTATGCCGTCGACCGCATCCGTGCTGGTCCGGCTCCAGGACTCCAGTTCCGCGCGGTAGGCCGGGTCGTGGTTCTCCAGCCAGTCGGCGCGGGCGATCAGCACACTTGTGTCGATGCGCAGGTCCGCGTCGTCCAGGGACACCAGCCACCCCGCCTCCGCCTCGGCCGCGAGCCGCAGCGCCCGCAGGGCGTCCGGTTCCAGCGGGCGCGGGTCGAAGGGCCTGCGGTCGGTGCGCCGATGGCGGGTTGCCGCGAGCAGCGTGGCGTTTTCGGGATCAGCGGGCTGGGTGGCCGCGGCGGGCCTGATGGCGATGGTGGCCAACGGCCCGCCGTCAAGTTCGTCACGCGCATCCGGAAAGATCGTCACCGTGGGGATGAGCCCGGCGGCCCGGATGGCGAGGCGGGCGTGCAGGAGTGCCGCGCCGCAGCTCAGCAGGAGCTGACGACCGTCAGGGTCGGCGATGGTGAGCCGCCGCGAGGTGTCGGCGAGGAGGTCAAGGCCGGTGCTGCCCACTCGCCACCGCCACGGCTGGGTGTTGTGGATCGACGGGGCCAGCCCCGCTGTCTCGACGACCGTGCGGGCGAGGTCCGCGGGTAGAGTGCCGGTGCTAGTCACACACATGACGGTAGGCCCTTCGGTCTGTCATGTCCTGTTGCCGGTCATCCATGGTCGCTAAGGCCTCGTCGGCAGGTATCGTCGGTTCGGTGGAGCCTGTCCGCGTATTCGTTCTCGATGACCACGAGATCGTCCGGCGCGGGATGCGCGAGCTACTGGAAAGCCAGGGCGACATCAAAGTCGTGGGGGAGGCCGGCCTTGTGGCCGAAGCCCTACGGCGCATCCCGGCGCTACGTCCTGACGTCGCCATACTCGACGCCCGCCTGCCTGACGGCAGCGGCATCGATGTGTGCCGCGACATCCGTTCCGGTACACCGGAGGTCCCTTGCCTGATCCTGACATCCCATGACGATGATGAGGCTCTCTTTGCCGCGATCATGGCCGGAGCTGCGGGCTATGTGCTCAAGCAGATCAGAGGGACTGATCTTGTCGGCGCGGTCCGGACCGTGGCATCCGGCCAGTCCATGCTCGACCCGGCGGTCACCCAGCGGGTGCTGACCCGGTTGCGCGACGGCGCGCCCGAAGACCGCCTGCTGTCCGCCCTCAGCGAGCGGGAGCGCCAGATCCTCGCCCTGATCGCCGAGGGGCTGACCAACCGCCAGATCGCCAGCCGGATTCATCTCGCTGAGAAAACTGTCAAGAACAACGTGTCATCCATTCTGGAAAAACTTGGCCTGACCAGCAGGACGCAAGCGGCGGTGTTTGCCACCAAGCTTTCCGGCTGACGGCCCTTTCGGCTGGCTGGCCCGCGCGGGCGGGACTTTCGGTCCCGCGGTCTACCCGAATCGCTCTCGTTCGCGTCGCCGGGCGCTGCGAGCGTGAACGGTGTGGAGACGACATCCGATATCGTGGTGGGAATCGATGCGTCCGTGGATGCCGAGTTGGCGTTGCGCTGGTCCTTGGTGCACGCGGCGTTGATCGGGGTTCGGATACGAGCGGTGCTCGCCTGGGGCCCGGGCGGGCGGCCACGTGTTGTGGACGACATTTCACCGTCGATCGGCGTCGATGATCTCGAACGTGCGGCAATGCAGGTGCTGCACGACGCGGTCCGTCGGACGCATCCCTGTGACCTCGGTGTCGATGTCGTTGAAAGGACGGTTTACGACGCGCCCTCGGACGCTCTCGTCGAGGAGTCCCGGGACGCGTTGATGCTCGTCGTCGGCGCACGCGGGCTTGCCCGGATGCGCCGGATGTTCGTCGGTTCGGTCAGTGCGCGATGTGTCCAGGAAGCTCCCGTTCCGGTGGTGGTCGTACGCGGGCCGGCGCTGTCCCAGCCGGACCGCCGGCCGATCGTCGTCGGTGTGGACGGCTCACGGCCATCTCTGGCGGCGCTGCGCTGGGCCGCGGTCGAGGCAAGGCTGCGCCATGTTCCGTTGCGGGTTTCGCACTGCTGGCAGCCACAGCCGCCGCCCAACGCCGCCGGGCTCCCCGTGTTCGACGAGGCGGAGCTGGAAAAAGCCGCTGGCATCACTCTTGACACAGCTATTGAACAAGGACTTCCACGCGATACCGAAACTGCCGTCGAGGCGACGCTGATAGCCGCCGCGGCGGCGCACGGCCTGATCGTGGCTGCCCACGCTGCCCAGCTGCTGGTGGTGGGGGCCCGTGGCCATGGCGGGTTCGGTGGCCTGCTGCTCGGTTCGGTCGGCCACCAGGTTATGACGCATGCTCCGTGCCCGGTCGCTGTCATCCGGTAACGGCCAGAGGCTGCGTGACGATGTTTTTCCGCACCGTCGGCGGCCCGCGCCCCCGGCTGGCACAGCGGCCGCCGGCGACGCGCTGATGCTTTCCGCGCCGCCGGCGGCCCAGGCCCCCGGACTACTGGAAGGGAACGCAGATGAGCCAGGAAGAAGTAGGCCAGGAATACGCGGGATGGCAACGGATATGAGCCACGAAACGATAGCGCGCTGGCAGTTTGCGATCACCACGGTCTATCATTTTCTGTTCGTCCCGCTGACAATTGGGCTGTCGCTGCTGGTCGCGGTGATGCAGACGGTGTGGAATCGGACCGGCAACGTCGAATGGCTGCGCCTGACCCGTTTCTGGGGCAAGTTGATGCTCATCAACTTCGCGATGGGGATCGTCACGGGAATCGTCCAGGAGTTCCAGTTCGGGATGAACTGGTCGGACTACTCGCGTTTCGTCGGAGATGTCTTCGGCGCGCCGCTGGCCATGGAAGCGCTGATCGCGTTCTTCCTGGAGTCCACCTTCCTCGGCCTGTGGATCTTCGGCTGGGACCGGTTGCCCAGGAACGTGCACCTCGCCACCATCTGGCTGGCGTCGCTGGGCACGGTCATCAGCGCCTACTTCATCCTGGCGGCCAACTCGTGGATGCAGCACCCGGTCGGCTACCGGATCAACCCCGACACCGGGCACGCGGAACTCACCTCGATCTGGCAGGTGCTCACGAATCCGACCCAGCTGGTCACCTTCCCGCATGTGTTGGCGGCCTCGCTGCTGACGGGCGGAGCCGTGATCGTCGGGTTGTCCTGCTGGCATCTGCGGCGGGGGCACCAGGTGGAGCTGCATGGGCGGGCCGTGCGCCTGGGCCTGGTCGTCTGTGCCGTGGCATCGGTGGGGGTCATGGCGTCCGGGCACTTCCAGGGGCAGGTCATGACCCGCCAGCAGCCGATGAAGATGGCCTCCGCCGAGGCGTTGTGGGAAACCGAGCGGGGCGCCGGCCTTTCCCTGTTCGCCTACGGTGACGTGTCCCGCGGCGAGAACAAGATCGATATAAAGCTTCCGCGCCTGTTGTCGTTCATGGCCACCAACAGCTTTTCCGGGACGGTGCAAGGAGTCAACGATGTGCAGGCCGCCGAGGCCGCTCGGTACGGTCCGGGCGACTACAGCCCGGTGATGGGCGTCACCTTCTGGAACTTCCGGGCCATGATGGGGCTCGGCGCCGTCTACTTCGGCCTCGCCGTGCTCGGGCTGTTCCGGATGCGTGGTGGCCACCTGCCCGGCGGGCGTTACCTCCTGCCGGCGTTCGTGTGGGCGTCGGCCCTGCCGTACCTGGCGAACACCGCTGGCTGGATCTTCACCGAGATGGGGCGCCAGCCGTGGGCCGTTTTCGGTCTGTTGCGCACATCCGACGCGGTGTCACCGGGGGTCTCCACGACAGCGGTGATCGCTACCCTGGCCGGCTTCACGGTCATCTACGGAACGCTGGCCGCGGTCGCACTGCGGCTGTTCCTGCACCATGGCCGGCACGAGATACCGGCGCTGAGCCCGAACGTGACCGTTGGTGGCCGATCACAGCCGGGTGGGGCGCTGCCGTCGCTCGCCTACTGACATCCCGGTACGCAGACCTGTTGCCTTCAGGGCGCGTGACCACAGCGATGATCGCGTGCCCGTGGGCTGGCTAGGAGTAGGGCGATGCTTGAGGAGTTCTGGTTCGTACTGGTAGCCGTTCTGTGGGTCGGCTTCTTCGTGCTGGAGGGCTTCGACTTCGGTGTGGCCGCGTTGCTGCCGGTGATCGGCGGAAATGACGAGACCGACCGGCGAGCGGTGCTCGGCACCATCGGCCCGGTGTGGGACGCCAACGAGGTCTGGCTGCTCACCGCGGGCGGGGCGATGTTCGCGGCGTTCCCGGAGTGGTACGCGAGCCTGTTCAGTGGCATGTACCTTGCGCTGTTCCTCGTCCTGTTCTCGTTGATCATCCGGGGGGTTTCGCTGGAGTACCGCGGCAAGGCCACCAGCGCGGCGGGGCGGGCCTGGTGCGACCGGGGGATCGTGATCGGGGGAGCACTGCCGGCGCTGCTGTTCGGGGTCGCTTTCGCCAACATGGTGCGCGGTCTGGAGATGACCCCGGAACATGACGTGACGGGTGGCTTTCTCGCCCTGCTGAACCCCTACGCCCTGCTTGGCGGGGTGACGATGTTGTTGCTGTGCGTTCTGCACGGCGCGGTGTTCCTGACGCTCAAGACCCGTGGCGCGGTACGCAGCCGCGCCCGTAACGTCACCCGGAGCCTGGCCGCACCGACGTTGGTCGCCTTCGCCGCCTTTGTTGTCTGGACGGTCGCCGTCCGGGGTGGCATCGCCGGGGCGGCGGTCGGGGCCGCAGCTCTGCTCGCGCTGGGTTTCGCCGTCCTGGCCTGGTTCGGCGAACGGGACGGCCTTGCGTTCGCCGGTACCGCCGGCGCGATGGCCCTGTTGGTGGCAAGCTGGTTCGCCGCGCTCTACCCGGATGTCCTGCCGGCCCGCGGCATGCCCGACAACAGCCTGACCATCAACGCCGCAGCGTCCGGACACTACACACTCACCGTCATGACATGGGTGGCCGTGCTGTTCACGCCGGTAGTCCTTGGTTACCAGGCGTGGTCGTACTGGATCTTCCGGCGGCGGCTGGTCGGAGCGGATCTGGCGGATCTGGCTGGATCCCATGAGACCGGTTGATCCACGGCTGCTTCGTACCGTACCGGCGCTGCGTCTCTACCTGGTGCGGTTGGGGGTACTGGCGGTCGCCTCGGCCGTCCTGGTGGTGATCCAGGCGACGGTGTTGGCCGATCTTGTGCTCGCGGGCCAGGAACCGCCGGCTGGCCGGGGCGGCGGTGCCGGTCCCAGTTCTGGTTTTGGTGCCGGTGCCAGAGCCGCGGCCGCGGCTCTCATCGCGGTCGTGGCCGCCCGGACGGTGCTGCTCTGGGTGTCTGAGCGGACCGCGCAGCGGACCGCCCCCGCGGTGTCAGCGGAGCTGCGTGCCGCCATGCTCGGGGCGGTCGTCGAACAGCTCGCCGTCGAACAGCCGGCCGTCGAACAGCCGGCCCGCGGTCATCGCGGCGGCGAGCGGGACCGGGACGGCGGATCAGGGGCGCTCGCGGTCATCGCGGGCGCCGGTCTCGACGGTATGGAGGCCTATCTCACCCGCTTTCTACCGGCCCTGGTGATGGTGGTGGTTGTCCCGCCGTTCGTGCTGATCCGGATCGCCGGTGCGGATCTCACCTCCGCGGTCATGCTCGCTGTCGCCCTGCCGCTGGTCCCGGCCTTCATGGTCCTGGTGGGGCTTGCCACCCGGAGCAGAACCGACCAGCAGTGGGCGGTGCTCGGGCGGCTGTCCGGGCATTTTCTCGACGTGGTCGAGGGACTGGCGACGCTGAAGATCTTCAATCGGGCGAAAGCCCAGGTGGAGGTGATCCGCCGGATCACCGATGCCTACCGGGAACAGACCATGGTGGCGCTGCGCTGGGCGTTCCTGTCCTCGTTCGTGCTGGAGCTGCTGGCGACCCTGTCGGTGGCGCTGGTCGCGGTGTCCGTCGGCCTGCGGTTGGTGTCGGGTTCGCTGGACCTGCGTACCGGACTGCTCGCGCTGCTGCTCGCCCCGGAAGTCTACCTGCCGCTGCGGCAGGTGGGGATGCAGTATCACGCGACCGTTTCCGGCCTGACCGCGGCTGGCACGGCCCTCGACGCGATCGACGCCGCGCCCACCGGTGCCGGCGCCGCCGTTCATACCGGTGCTGATACCGGTGCCGGTAACAGCACCGGCGTGGCCGGCCGGCGGCCGCTTCCCGTGCCGGTTCGGTTCGACGCGCTGCGGCTGGACGGAGTGCGGCTGCGCCATGCGGAGCGCGTCGACCTGACCATCCGTCGCGGTGAGATCGTCGCGCTGGTCGGGCCGAGCGGCGCGGGCAAGAGCACGCTGCTGGCACTGCTGCGCGGGGCACTGGCCCCGGCGCGGGGCCGGGTGCTGGTGGACGGGACCGACCTTGCGGACCTCGACCCGGCCGCCTGGCGGGCCCGGATCGCCTGGCTGCCGCAGCGCCCGCATGCCGTCTGCGGTGGCACGGTCGCTGACGAGATCCGGCTGGGGCGGCCCGGTGCCACTGCCGCCGAGATCACCGCGGCGCTGACGGCCGCGGGGGCGCCAGCGGCGGACCGCGTTGTGGGCGAGGACGGTGGGGAGCTGTCAGCCGGCGAGCTGCGGCGGGTGGCGCTGGCCCGCGTGCTGGTCCGCGACGCGGCCTTGGTGCTGCTCGACGAGCCGGGCGAAAGCCTGGACGCCGCGGCGGAGGAGCACGTGGCCATGGCCGTCGCGGCGCTGCGGGGACGCGCGACGGTGGTGCTCGTGGCACACTCCGACATGCTCGCCGGAGTCGCTGACCGGGTTGTCACGGTTTCGGCGGGGCAGGTGGTCGACGACCGGACGGTGGCTCCCGCGCCGGTCCGCCCGCGGGCCGCGCGCCTCGCCGGCTCCGGCACGCGCCTCGCCAGCTCCGGCGTGGTCCCAGCCGTGCTCCCAGCCGCGGCCCCCGGCGCGGTCGTGGGCCGGCCGGCGGCCATCCAGCTACGCGATCGTTCAGTGGCGGTGGCACCAGCCGTTCCGCTCCCGGGCCCGCCGCCCGCCTCGCCACGGCGGGCATTCATGCTGTTCGCCTCGGCGTGGCGACGGCTCGCGCTCGGCATCATCGCCGGGGCGGCCGCGTTGGGATGCGGTATCGGCCTGACCGCCACGTCCGCCTGGCTGATCGTCCGGGCAGCCCAGCGTCCACCGGTGCTCACACTGATGGTCGCCGTCGTCGCCGTGCGCGCCTTCGGGCTCGGCCGGCCGGTCTTTCGCTACGTCGAGCGGCTCGCCAGCCATGACGCGGCCCTGCGCGGGCTGGCACGGCTGCGCGCGGAGGTGTTCACGCGGCTGGTCCCGCTGGCTCCCGCGGGTCTTGGCACCCATCGGCGCGGGGACCTGCTGCGCCGTTTCACCGCGGATGTCGACGGGGTCGGGGAGTCGTTGCTGCGGGGTGTGGGCCCGACCGCGTCGGCGGCGCTCGCCTGCGCCGGAGCGGTGATCGGGGTCGGTGTGCTGCTGCCGGCCGCGGGTGCCGTCCTCGCTGTCGGGCTTGCCGTGGCCGCGCTGCTCGCCGGGCCGGTGACCGCCCGGTACACCCGCGGGACGGTCACGGCCACCGCGTTGGCGCGGGCCCGCCGGGACACCGAGATCGTGTCGCTGCTCGAGGGGCTGGCGGAGTTCGTCGCGTTCGGCGCGGTCCGCTCCCGGCTGGCCCGCCTGCGCCGTCGCGACCAGGAGATACAGCGGCTGGTCGAGTCATGGCGCGGGTCACCGGCGTGGGGGACCGCGACCGGTTCGCTTGCCGCTGGACTCACCCTGACCGCGGTCAGCGTCGTCGGGCTTGCCGCGGTGCACCGCGCGACGCTGTCGCCGGTCATGCTCGCCGTGATCGTGCTCACCACGATCGTGGCTTTCGAGCCGCTGGCGGGCCTCACCAGTGCCTTCGCCGCGCTCGCCGATGCCCGCTACGCGGCGGGCCGGGTTTTCGCCGTCCTCGACCGCGAGCCACCGGTCAGCGAGCCCATCCGGCCCCGCCCGCTGCCGGACGGGCCGCTCGACGTCTGGATGACCGGTGTCCACCTGCGTTACGGCCCGGACAGCCCGCTGGTGCTCGACGGGTTCGACCTGTACCTGCCGGCCGGTGGCCGGGTCGCGCTTGTCGGGGCCAGCGGCGTGGGCAAGAGCAGCGTCGTCGACCTGCTGCTGCGTTTCCGTGATCCGCAGGCGGGCCGGGTGCTCGTCGGCGGTGTGGACATCCGGGACGTCAGAACCGATGAGCTGTATCGACGGGTCACCGGGATGACGCAGGACGCGCACGTGTTCGACGCGACACTGCGGGAGAACCTTCTGATCGCCCATACCGGGGCGGCCGACGCGGAGCTCACCGGTGTGCTTGCCCGGGTGGGCCTCGCGGACTGGGTCGCGGGGCTGCCCGACGGCCTCGCGACCAGGGTCGGAGCGGACGGCGAGCGGATGTCCGGCGGCCAGCGCCAGCGGCTTCTGCTCGCTCGCGCGCTGCTCGCCGACCCGCGGGTGCTCGTCCTCGACGAACCGACCGCGCATCTCGACCCGGTGACCGAGGCCGCGGTGATGCGCACGATCCTGGACGTGACCCGCGGCCGGACGCTCCTGCTCATCACCCACCGGACCAGCGGTTTCGACGAGCTGGACGCGGTGGTGGAACTGGCGGGCGGCACCGGCACGCTCACTGGCGGGATGTCCGGCCTGCGCTCGGTAGCCTGACCCCGCCCCCGCCCCCGCCCACCGGGTCAGGCGTGCCGACCCGGTGGGCGGGTCAGGGCGGACCAGGACAGCCGGGTACCGGCGGACGCGGGGGAGAACACGAGGAACCTGCCCCCCAGTTCTTCGGCCCGACTGCGCATGTTGGCCAGCCCGCTGCCGCCGCCGCTGCCAGGGCCATCCGGATCCACTCCGCCCAGCCCGTTGTCGATCACATCGATCCGTACCTCGCCGTCGGTGGACCAGACCGTCACGTTCACCTGTGTCGCTCGCGCATGCCGGGCGACGTTTGACAGGGCCTCCCGCAGTACGGCTACCAGGTGCTCCCCGACGCCCTCGCAGACCGAGGAGTCCAACGGCCCCTCGAACCGCAGGTGCGGCGCGAACCCGAGGGCCGCGGTGGCATCGTCGACGACCTCGAGGAGCTGTCCACGCAGGCTCGGGGCGTTGTCCCGGCCGCGGCGGCGCAGCTGGAAGATCGTTGTCCGGATCTGGCTGATGGTCTCGTCCAGGTCCTCGATATAGGAGGCCAGCCGTTCGGACTGGTCGTCGGTTGCCTCGCCCCGTGCGGCCATGCCCTGTAGCCCGATCGCCGTGGCGAAGATCCGTTGGATGACGTGATCGTGCAGGTCACGGGCGATCCGGTCGCGTTCCTCCAGAACGGCTATGCGGTCGCGGTCGGCACGGGCCTGGGCCAGTTCGAGTTCCAGCGCGATATGGCCGGCGAACCCCGAGGCCATGTCGATGTCGGCATCGGTGAACAGCCGGCCGTTGTGCTGCCGGCCGAGGACGAGCGCGCCGACGCTCTCCTCCGAGGCGATCAGTGGAATAACCATCAGCGGGCCGTTGTGCCCGGCCAGCGGATCTGACGCGGGAACGATCGCGCCGACCAGCCCGTCAGGATATCTGCCGGTCGCGACCTCCACGATGAGTTCCTCGGGCGATGCCCGCGGGAGCAGGATGGCGGAGAAGTCGGCCGCGGCGACTTCCTGGGCCCTACGCGCGATCAGTCCCAGTGGGTTCGGGCCTTCGGCCAGGAGATGGCGGGTGATGTCGGCGGACGCCTGCAACCACCGCTGCCGGCGTTGGGACTCCTCGAAAAGGCGCGCGTTCTCAATGGCGACGCCAGCGCTTGCCGCCAGCGCCTGGACGAGTTCCTCATCCTCGGCGGTGAAGCGCGACGCGTTCTGTTTGTCCGTCAGGTAGAGATTGCCGAAGACCTTGGTGCCGATACGGATCGGAACGCCGAGGAAACTGTGCATGGGCGGATGCCCAGGAGGGAATCCGTCCGCTCGGTGATCGGCGGTGATGTCGTCGAGCCGCAGTGGGTAGGGCTCCCGGATGAGCAGGCCGAGAATGCCCTTTCCGCGCGGAAGATCACCAATTCGGCGAACCATGCTCTCGTCGAAGCCGACATGGATGAACTGCTCCAGGTTCTGGTCACGGGCAATCACGCCGAGCGCTCCGTAGCGAGCGTCGACAAGATCACAGGCTGCTTCGACAATACGGGTGAGCACAACGGGCAGGCTCAGGTCGGAGGCGACCATCCGGCTCGCGCGCAGCAGACCGCGTAAGCGGCTTTGCGTGATGATCAGGTCTTTCGCCCGATCAACCCGATGGGTAACGAAATCGTCGCCGTACGGTTGCCCGGCGTTCCCGCTGTCGGTCTCCACTTCCATGATGATCTAAACGTAGTACGGCTGGCCGTCTGTTGATCCGTCAGTCGGGCAACGTCGCGCGAATCATCCCGGCCACCCCGGCTGACCTTCGGGAACGGCCTTGACGGCCGGCTGGTCCGTGCTTCCAGGTGATTTCTTTCACCGCTGGCCGAATTCTCCGTCGGCGCTGCCATCGAATTGTTACACTCTGGCGCCCGCGGGGCCAGCTCGGAAATAGCCAGGACGGGCCTCCGTGGCCTGGTGAATTTTCCCAAATCGAGGTGAAAAGATGGGTCGCTTTTCGCTGGTCGGGAGGTGAGTACCGGCTGAGGGCCGTCAGCCGGCAGGCTCGCGGACGGACCGCGGCCAGGCGGATCGTTTGCTGCACGGGCCGTCGGCACGTGGTTCTCTTCCTCATGTCGTGGGAAACGGCCACCGGCCGGCAGGAGGAAGCGGACGATGAACGACTTCGTCGGAGCGGTCGATCAGGGCACCACCAGTACTCGTTTCATGATTTTTGATCATGATGGTAACGAGGCCGGGCGCCACCAGCTGGAGCACCAGCAGATTCTGCCGTGCTCCGGCTGGGTCGAACATAATCCCGTCGAGATCTGGGAACGTACCGCGGTGGTCATCCAGTCGGCCATGGCCAGCGCTCACCTCGGGGCATCCGACCTGGTGGCGCTCGGCGTCACCAACCAGCGGGAGACCACGGTGGTGTGGGATCCGCACACCGGCCGGCCCTATTACAACGCGATCGTCTGGCAGGACACCCGGACCGACCGGCTCGCGTCGGCGCTGACCCGGGATGGCCGCGGGAAGATCATCCAGAGTAAGGCTGGCCTGCCGCCCGCGACCTATTTTTCCGCAGCCAAGATCCAGTGGATCCTCGACAACGTCGAAGGGGTCCGCCGGGCCGCGGAGCGCGGCGATGCCGTGTTCGGCACCATGGACAGCTGGCTGCTGTGGAACCTCACCGGTGGCCCGCGTGGTGGGGTGCACGTGACCGATGTGACCAACGCCAGCCGCACCATGCTGATGAACCTCCAGACCCTCGACTGGGACGACGAGCTGCTGTCGTTTTTCGACATCCCGCGGGCCATGCTCCCGGCGATCCGGTCGTCATCCGAGCCGGCCGGTTACGGGACGACCACCGGGGCCGGGCCGCTGGGCGGCGAGGTGGCGTTGACCGGTGCTCTCGGCGACCAGCACGCGGCGACCGTCGGTCAGGTGTGCTTCGCCGCCGGGCAGGCCAAGAACACCTATGGCACAGGCAACTTTCTGCTACTGAACACCGGGACACGGGCGGTGTGGTCCGGCAACGGCCTGCTCACCACGGTCGGTTACCGGTTCGGTGACCAGGACCCGGTGTACGCGCTGGAAGGCTCGATCGCGGTCACCGGCTCGGCGGTGCAGTGGCTGCGAGACAACCTGGGCATCATCGCCAGCGCGGCACAGAGCGAGGAACTCGCCCGGCAGGTGCCCGACAGCGCTGGCATCTACTTCGTCCCGGCCTTCTCCGGGCTGTTCGCGCCGTACTGGCG
This sequence comes from Protofrankia sp. Cj3, assembly GCF_917627355.1. Lineage (NCBI taxonomy): Bacteria > Bacillati > Actinomycetota > Actinomycetes > Frankiales > Frankiaceae > Protofrankia > Protofrankia sp. Cj3. Next base: position 66,820 of record NZ_CAKJTR010000002.1, read on the forward strand.
GTCGGACGCGCGTGGAGCGCTGGTGGGCCTGTCGCGCTTCCACACCAGCGCCCATCTGGCCCGCGCCACGCTTGAGGCGATCTGTTACTCGAGCCGCGACCTGGCCGAGGCGATGGGGAAGGAGTCGGGGGTCACATTCGACATCCTGCGGGTCGACGGCGGTGTGACAGCCAACGATCTGTGCATGCAGACGCAGGCGGACATCCTTGGCATCCCGGTCAGCCGGCCGGTGATCGCGGAGACGACGGCCCTGGGCGCGGCCTACGCGGCCGGTCTCGCGGTGAACTTCTGGAAGGGCACCGATGAACTCGCCGCGCACTGGCGCGAGGATCGCCGATGGGAACCCGAGTGGTCGGCGGATCGGCGCGAAAGCGGTTACGCGGGCTGGCGCAAGGCGGTTGAACGCACCTTGAACTGGGTGGATGTAGGCTGAGCCACCAGCAGTGTTTCCTGGACCGAGAAAAAGTGGAAATTCACGCACCGCCCAACGGTTGAAATAACTGGGCGGTGAAGGGCTGTCCGGCCGCCGTGGAAAAGTGGTAGCCTACGCGACGGGAAACACTTCACCGCATCGGTATGGCGTTTGTAACAGCGTGATTCAGCCGACTGTGCCCGCCCGAAACATTGTCGTTACCGTGTTTCCTGACTGGCGGGCTCTGCTTGTTCTTTCGGTCACGCGGTGGACTTGGTGAGATCTGGTGTGGTTCGCGTGCTAACGTCGATCATGTGTTGCCGCGCCGAGCGGCCGGCCAGCCGGCAGTGTCATCAGTTATATCTCGGCCATGGCCCGCATACTTGCCCTGAAGAAGTAGGACTCCCGGAGGACCCGTGTCGAAGTCGAAATGGCAGAGACAACTCAAGGAATATGACAGACGGCTCCTCAAGGACCAGTCCACGAACGAGGAGCAGCGGACCGACTACCCGCTGGGCTGGTATTTCGCCCGGTTCAGCGAAGACCTTCTTCCCGGTCAGGTCGTCCCGGTGGAGTTCATGTCTCACCAGTTCGCGCTCTTTCGGGGGAAGGACGGCGACGTTGGCATGATCGACAGTCAGTGCTGCCACATGGGCGCTGACCTTGCCCGCTGCGGTACTGTCGTCGAGAATCGGATCAAGTGCGGCTACCACGCCTGGGAGTTCGGGCCGGATGGGGGCTGCGAGGTCATCCCCGGGCTGGAGCGTTCGAAGATCCCCCCGCGGGCAGGCCAGCGGTCGATCCCTGTTCGCGAACACGCCGGTAACATCTGGTTCTGGTACGGCCCGGCGCCCGCCGGTGATTTCACGGAGGTCTCCTATGCCGACTCCAAAAAGTACCTGAACCTCAAGGGCCAGGTCTACATCGCGCACGGAAAACTCCTGCCAGTCGCGGAGCACGTCGCCGATATCTACCATTTCCCGAATGCGCACAAGGGCACCGGACGCCTTGAGTACGCGGTTATGGTGAACAAGGAGGACCGTCTCGAGTACCAGCTCCGGCCAGCTGACGCCGCCAGCCGGAACAAGGTCCAGCGATGGTTCAGACCGTTCGCGTTCATCGAGATGATCGGCCCGGCCGCAGCCATCTACCGGACGCAGAAGGACGCCACGGTCGATCGCTCCGGACCGATGCTGACAATGGTCCTCGGCGGCACGCCGATTCGGGACGACCTTACGATTTTCACCTGGCGGGTCGTGGTGCGTAAGATCGGCACTGGGCCGCTGTTCGCTCCGCTCAACCACGCGCTCGCCCGTATAATGTGGCTCACTGTCCGGCGGAACGCCTATGCCGACATGGACGTCCTGAAATGGCTGCGGATGCCCGAGAAGACCCTCTGGGTGAAACCGGACGGCCCGTCCGTGCGTGAGTTCCGCAGTTTCTTCAACCGTGGCATCGTGCCGGGCTGGCGTTTCGGCGATCCCATGCCCGAGGAGTCCGCCGCGGGCGCGTAGACGCGTAGC